>PWXP01000254.1 GCA_003561895.1 Planctomycetaceae bacterium
CAACAAACAACAAAGCACGCTAAAGCGTGAACTCCAACAAACAACAAAGCACGCTAAAGCGTGAACTCCAACAAACAACAAAGCACGCTAAAGCGTGAACTCCAACAAACAACAAAGCACGTTGAAGCGTGAACTCCAACAAACAACAAAGCACGCTAAAGCGTGAACTCCAACGGGTACGCTACGCTTTCTCGATGTACAGTTCGACGATCTCGCTGGCGGCCTTGGCCTGGACCGGCTCGACGCCGGCCAGGGGCTCCGGGTGCAGTTCGGTCGCCAGGGTTTCGCGGCGGATGTAATCGGCAAACTGCTCGGCGGCGGCGGCCAGCTTGGCCGAACCGGCGACTACCCCAACCCGGATGCGGTCGGTGTACTCCAGGTTCATCTCTTTCCGCCGGTCCTGGATGGTGCGGACCAGTTCGCGGGCGAGGCCTTCGGCCACCAGCTCCGGCGTCAACTCGGTCGACAGCACGACCACGCACCGCTTGCCCTGGGCCGCCGTCCAGCCCTTCTTCGCCTGCATGCGCACCTGGGTGTCGTCCGAGTCGAGCCGGACGGGGCCGTCGGGCAGCTCGAGGGTCACGTGGCCCTCGGCCTCCATCTCGGCCAGCAGGCGGCCGCCGTCGGCCTCGGCCAGGGCCTTTTTCAGCGCCGGCAGCCGTTTGCCCAATCGCGGGCCGAGGCGCTTCAAATCCGGCAACACCGTGTAGGTGATGTACTGCTCGGCCTGCTCGGTCACCTCGACCTCTTTGACGTTCAACTCCTCGCACACCAGCGCCCGGTGCTGCTCCAGCCAGGGACGTTGCTTCCGGTCGGCCAGCACCACCTCGACGCGGCGGAGCGGCTGGCGGACCTTCAGCTTCGCCGCCATGCGGGCACTGCGGCCGAGCGAAGAGATTTCGCGGGCCAGGGCCATGTGCTCCGACAGGGCCTCGTCGACGGCCTTCTCATCGCAGGCGGGGTAATCGCACAGGTGAACACTTTCGACTGCCCGGCCGCCGAACGCGGCCCGGGCCAGGTTCCGCCACATCGCCTCGGTCAGAAACGGCACGAACGGCGCGGCGAGCTTCGCGATGGTCAGCAGGCACTCGTAGAGCGTCCAGTAGGCGTCGCCCTTGTCGGCCGAGGGCTCGGAACTCCAGAACCGGTCGCGGCTGCGGCGCACGTACCAGTTCGACAGCGCGTCGACCAGTGCGCTGAGCTGCGCGCACGCGCCGTAGTTGTCGTAGGCGTCCATCCGGCGGACCACCTCGCGGGCCGTCCGGTTCAGTTCGCTCAGGATCCAGCGGTCCAGCTCGCTGCGACGGGCGGGCGGGCGAAAGCTCTTTCCGCGCGAAAGCACGGCCGAGGTAAGCTGCCCCGGCTCGCCGCCGATCTCGGCCGCCGGGTCGAACCCGTCGATGTTCGCATAAATGACGAAAAAACTGTAGCAGTTCCACAGCGTGAGCAGGAACTCGGAAATGGAATCGCGGATGGCCTGTTCGCTGTAGCGGATGGACGTCCATGGAGGCTGATTGCCGAAGAAGAACCAGCGCAGCGCGTCGGCCCCGTACTTGTCGAAAATCTCCCGCGGCTCCCGGTAGTTCCGCTTGCTCTTCGACATCTTCCCGCCGTCCTCGCCCAGCATCAGCCCCAAGACGATGCAGTTGCGGTACGGGTGGGGATACTCGACCGGCCGCGTGCCCCAGCCCTCGTCCTCCTGGGTTTCCTCGCCGAACAGCAGCGTGCTGATGGCCAGCAGGCTGTAGAACCATCCGCGGGTCTGGTCGAGGGCCTCGCTGATGAAGTCGGCGGGGAACTGGTCGGCGAACCGCGCGTGGGAGCCCGGTTCGTGGGGATAGCCCCACTGGGCGAAGGGCATGGCGCCGGAATCGAACCAGCAGTCGATCACCTCGCTCACCCGCCGCATCCGCGCCCCCGGCGCCTTGGGCGACTGGTACGTAACCGCGTCGATGTACGGCTTGTGGACCTTCAGGTCGTCGGGCAGTTCGGGGTTCGCCTGCTTCGCCTGCTCCCACACCTCGGTTCCCTTCACACCCGGCTTGGCCAGCAGTTCCTCGTACCCGGCCACCGCCTCCATGTAGCCGGTTTCCTCGCACACCCAGATGGGCAGCGGCGTGCCCCAGTACCGCTCGCGCGAGAGGGCCCAATCGACGTTCGATTCCAGGAAATTGCCGAACCGGCCCTCGCGAATGTGCTCGGGCAGCCAGTTGATCCGGGCGTTGTTCGCCAGCATCTGGTCGCGCAGGGCCGTCGTGCGGATGAACCAGCTTCGCCGCGGGTACTGGATGAGCGGGTCCTCCTCCGCCCGCCAGCAGAACGGGTACTCGTGCACGTACTGCTCCTGGTGGAACAGGGCGTCGCGGGCGCGCAGTTCGCGGCAGAGGTCCTTGTCGGCGTCCTTGACCCAGCGGCCCTCGTAGCCGGGCGTTTCGCAGGTGAAGGTGCCGTCGGGGGCCACCGAGCAGATCAGTTCCGGGCCTTCGCCCTCGACGAAGCGGCCTTGTTCGGCCAGCAGGACGTCGTAGTCCACTTCGCCGAACGCCGGCGCCTGGTGGACCACCCCGGTGCCCGTGTCGATGGTAACGAAGTCGGCCGCTACGACCCGCCAGGCGACGTGCTGCTTGCCGCCTTGCCTGAGCGTCCCCTGGCGCCGGCCGTCGCGCTCGTAATAGAAGGGAAAGGGCGGCTGGTAGCGGAGCCCCATCAGCTTTTCGCCCGGCAGGGTGGCTTCGACCGTCAGTTCCCGTTTCGCCTTGGCGGCCACCTCGTCGACCAGGGCGGCGGCCAGCAGCACGCGGCGCGGCTCGCCCTCGACGCGGCACACGGCGTATTCGAGCCCCGGATGCACCGCCGTGAACTGGTTGCTCGGCAGGGTCCAGGGCGTGGTGGTCCAGACCAGCAGGTCGGCCTGGGCCAGCGGCCCCTCGGACGGATCGACCAGGGGGAAGCGCACGTACACGCTCGGGTCGGCCACTTGGCGGTAGCCCTGCCCCACTTCGCCGCTGGACAGCGCCGTGCCGCCCTGGGCCCACCACCAGACGATCTTGTGCCCCTGGTACAGCAACCCGCGGTCGAACAGCGTCTTCAGCGCCCACCAGACGCTTCTCACATAGCTCTGATGGTAGGTAACATAAGCATCATCGAGGTGGATCCAGAAGCCCAGCCGGTTGGTAAGCTGTTCCCACTCGCGGGTGTAGCGGAACACGCTTTCCATGCACCGGTGGATGAACGGCTCGATACCGAACTGCTCGATCTCCTCCTTGCTGTGGATGCCCATCTCTTTGCAGACCTCGACCTCGACGGGCAGGCCGTGCGTATCCCAACCACCTTTCCTTTCGCAGAGGTAACCCTGCATGCTCTTATAGCGGGGGAACAAATCTTTGATCGCCCGTGTGAGGCAGTGGCCCGGGTGGGGCAGACCGTTGGCGGTGGGCGGCCCCTCGTAGAAGACGAACGGTTGGGCGCCCCGGCGGGCATCCAGCGATTTTTCGTAGATCTCCTGCTCCTTCCAAAATCGGAGCACATCTTCCTCAAGCTGGGGGAAGGAGACCGTATTCTCCACACGTTCGAACATGACAATGCTTGTTGGCGGCAGTGGTCCAGGAGCGAAACGCACAATAGACCACGCCGGCCGGATTTCTGCAACCGGCCTGGGAACCATTACGCCGCCGGTAACAGGGGCTCCAGCAGCTTCACGGTCCGCTCCGTGGCGCCAAGCTGCTGGCCGACGTGCCGCCGGGCTCGATTTCCCAGCTCGGCGGCCCAATGGGGTTGCTCCAGGCAGCGGCGGACGAACGCCGCCAGTTCCGCGCGGTCGGCGACGACCACGGCGGCGTCGCGGGCGCGCAGGGCGGCGACGATGTCGCGGAAGTTGCGCGTGTTGGGGCCGAAGCTGACCGCGGCGCCGTAAGCGGCCGGCTCGATCATGTTCTGCCCGCCGCGGCTGCCCAGGCTGCCGCCCACAAACGCCACGTGCGCCGCCCCCCACCAGGCGCCCAACTCGCCCACGGAATCGACCAGCAGGATGCGGGCGGCGGGCGCAGGTCGGGCGCCGTCGATCGCGGGCAATTGGCTGCGGCGCACCCAGGCGGCGCCCGACCGGTCGAGCAGCCGGCCGACCGCGTCGAACCGCTCGGGGTGCCGCGGCACGAGCACCAGCCGCAGCCGCGGGAACTCGCCGGCCAACTCGGTGAACGCCGCCAGCGCCGCCTCCTCCTCGCCCTCCTGGGTGCTGCCGGCGAGGAACACCACGTCGTCCAGGGCGAACCCGGCCAGTTCGGCCAGGCGCCGGGTGGCCGGGTTATTGCGGTCGGTTGGGGCGCCGTCGTACTTCATCGAGCCGGTCACGTGGACGGTTTCCGGCCGCGCGCCCAGGGCCACGAACCGCTCGGCGTAGCTCGCGTCCTGCACGGCCACCAGGTCGATCTGCCCGAACACCCGGCGCAGCAGGAAGCGAATCCGGCGGTAGCCCCGGAAGCTGCGCTCGCTCAGCCGCCCGTTGACCACGGCCACGCGGGCGCCGCGCCGCCGCGCCGCTGCGATGAGGTTCGGCCATAGTTCCAACTCGGTGAGCACCAGCACGTCGGGCCGGACGCGGCCCAGCGCCTCGGCGGCCGCCCAGGTGAAATCGAGCGGGCAGTAGAAGACCGAGTGCTCCGGATACTTTTTCCGCGCAAGGGCCATGCCGGTTTGGGTGGTGGTGGAGATGACACACTCGGCGTTGGGCCGACGGTGCGCGATTGCCTGAAGCAGTGGGCCGAGCAGGTTCACCTCGCCCACGCTCACCGCGTGCAGCCATACGCAAGGCCGTTCCGACATGCGCGGCGGCACGCGCCCGAGGAACTTCTCGGCGTAGCCTTCGCGATACTTGCCCTTCCGCCATGCCGCCCACAGGAACCCGGGGAGGCCTGCGAGAATCAGCAGCAGGTAAACGGCATTCAGGATGGGGCCGCTTCCACGCATCGGCGCTTCGTAAGATGAAATGACGCAACGGGTATCTGTGCTTGACGGGAAGTTGTCAACTCGCACGCACGACAACTCGATCCCCTGCCGTCGGAGCACGAACGGCATCGACAGGGACCGATGCCACGGCCAGAGTCTCTCCATTTGCCGCCACAACTTCAACCTCAAAGCCAATCACTTGACCAGCCGGATCGCGATACTGCTCAACAATCGTTGCGACATCCCCCTGATAAACATCTTGGTCAGGAATATCGCGTGTAACGACAACTCGCGAGAAAGATTCAAATATCATTGGCGTCTCTCCGGAATTCGCACTATCCCACCGCTTTCCGCTTGCGCATGCAGCAGTTCTTGAACTTCTTGCCGCTGCCGCAGGGGCAGGGGTCGTTGCGGCCGACGCGGGTCTGGCGGTTGCGGATGGGTTCGGGCTTGTGGTCGGCCTGGGTGCCGTCGATGGCGTCCTGTTGCTGCTGGGCGATGGCGCCGGCGCTGGTGGCGTCGTCGTGGCGAGCCTCGGCCTCGGTCCAGGTCGAGCCGACGAAGCCCTCGTCAAGCTGCTCCATGCGGAAGATCAGTTCGGTCACTCGTTCACCGGTCGAGGTCCACATGCCGTCGAACAGCTTCATCCCTTCGCGTTTGTACTCGACCTTGGGATCGACCTGGGCGTAGCCGCGCAGCCCGATGCTGCTGCGCAGGTGGTCCATGGCCAGCAGGTGGTCCTTCCATGCGGTATCGAGTATCTGCAGGAGCAGGGCCCGCTCCATGCGGCGCATCTCCGGGCGGTATTGCTCCTCGACGGCGGTCGACACTTCGTTGCGGAGTTGTTCGGGTTGGAGGTCCCGCATCTTCTCGGCCGGCAGGTCGTAGTGCAGTTCGTCACGAAGCCACTCGGCCAGGGGCTGCAACGAGCCGCGGTGGAACGCCTCCCGCAGGTGCCCGGCTTCGGGCTCCACTCCGCCAAGCGCGTCCTCGAGGCGGCGCTGCGCCTCGCCGAGGACCGCTGCGGCCCGGTCGGCGTGGCGGCGGCTATGCTCGACCAAGAGGGCGCGGATCTCGTCGCGCTGCTTGCTCTTCAGATCGTCGAGGCTCAGTTCGACGTCGAACCGGCGGCGCGCCCAGTCGACCAGCGCCTCGCGGTCGTAGCGCTTGTGACCGCCGGCGTCGCGCGTGGTGAAGTGGTACAGGCCGGCCATGACCGAGTATTCGGCTTCTTTTTCGTCGTAGGCCCGGCGGGCGCGCTCCCGCACGAGGTCCTTGAACTCCTCGGGTTCCAGGTCCTTCACTTCGTCGGGGGCCAGCTCGATGCCGAACTTCTGCCGCACCCAGCCGCAGGCCGTCTGCACGCCGAAGGCGGGGTCGAGGAAGCGGGCGCCGGGCTGGAGGTCGATGCGCTCGATGGCCGCCTCGCCCTTCTGCTGGAGGAACTCGCCCACCTCGTCGCGGCCGATCTTCTTCAGGTCGCGGTCGCGGAGGTTCAGCCGCCACCGGACGTTGGCGCCCTTGGCCAGGGCGTCCCAGTTCCAGTCGCGGGCGTCTTCCTCGTCGGGCAGGTTCTCCTCGATCATCTCGAACACCTGCCCTTCGACCGCCCGCACGGACTCGTCCTTGGCGAACCGCTCGGCCGATTCGAAGTCCATGCCGCGGAAGTCGCCGGCGTCGAGTTCGACGGCCAGTTCCTTCCCGGCCCAACCAGCGAAGGTTTCGGTGCCGTAATCCTTGTCCAGGCATTCGTCGAGGGAGTGGTCGATCTGCTCGTCGATCATCTTCAGGATGAGTTGCTTGCAGTTGGTCCCGTCGAGGATGGCCTGGCGGTAGCCATACACGCGTTTGCGCTGCTCGTCCATCACTTCGTCGTATTCGAGCAGGTTCTTGCGGATTTCGAAGTTCCGCTCCTCGACCTTCTTCTGCGCGCCCTCGATGCGGCGGGAGACCATGCGGCTTTCAATGGCTTCGCCTTCCTGCATACCCAGCCGGGTGAGGATGTTCTTGACCCAATCGCCGGCGAAGATGCGCATCAGGTCGTCCTCGAGCGACAGGTAGAAGCGGGAGCTTCCCGGATCGCCCTGGCGGCCGCAACGGCCGCGAAGCTGAAGGTCGATGCGCCGCGCCTCGTGCCGCTCGGTGCCGATGATGTGCAGGCCGCCCATGGCCGCCACCTGGCGCCCCTCGGTCTTCATCTGCTCGCGCTGTTCGATCTCGGCCACCAGCGCGTCCCACTCGTCGGGCGGCACTTCGAGCCGCGTGGGGTATTTCTCCTGGAGTTGGGCCCAGGCCATGGCCTCCGGGTTGCCGCCCAGGATGATGTCCGTCCCCCGGCCGGCCATGTTCGTGGCGATGGTGACCGCACCCCGGCGGCCCGCCTGCGCGACGATCTCCGCCTCCCGCTGGTGGTACTTGGCGTTGAGCACCGCGTGGGGAATACCCCGCTGGTCGAGCAGCCGCGAGAGCAGCTCGCTGCGCTCGATGGACACGGTGCCCACCAGGATGGGCCGGCCGCGCCGCTGGATGTGCCGGATCTCGTCGCGCGGGATGACTTCGCGGCTCTTGCCGCCCTTGCGCTGGAACTCGATCGACGTGTCGTCCTCGCGGATGATCTTCCCGAACCATTCCTCGCCGTCCTCCTGGGGCGCCACGATGTCCCACTTGTGAATCCGCTCGATCTCGTCGGCCACCGACTCGTACTTCTCGCGTTCGGAGCGGTAGATGACGTCGGCGTGGTTCAGTCGGTGGAGTTTCTTATTGGGCGGAATGGCGATCACGTCGAGCTGGTAGATCTTCCAGAACTCGGCCGCTTCGGTCATGGCCGTGCCGGTCATGCCGCAGATCTTCTCGTACAGCTTGAAGTAGTTCTGCAGCGTGATGGTGGCCAGCGTCTGGTTCTCCTCCTTGATGCGCCCCCCCTCTTTCGCCTCGACGGCCTGGTGCAGCCCGTCGCTCCAGTTCCGCCCCGGCATGAGCCGCCCGGTGAACTCGTCGACGATGACAATCTCGCCGTCCTTGACCACGTAGTTCACGTCGCGCTTGTACAGGTGGTGGGCCTTCAGGGAGTTGTCGATCAGGTGCGGCCACTCCATGTTGCCCGCCGTGTAAAAACTTTCCACGCCGGCAAGTTGCTCAGCCGCTCGCACTCCATCGTCGGTCAGGTGGGCCGAGTGCTCCTTCTCGTTCACCTCGAAATGGACGTCCTTGCGGAGTTGCCGGGCGATGCGGTCGGCCCGGGCGTAGCGGGTGACGTCGTCGTGGGCGGGACCGGAAATGATCAGCGGCGTACGGGCCTCGTCGACCAGGATGTTGTCCACCTCGTCGACAATGGCGTAGTGCAGCCGACCTTGCACCTGCTGGCGGTCCCGCGGGTAGCGGGGGTCGCCGCGGCGCGCGGGCCGCATGTTGTCGCGCAGGTAGTCGAAGCCGAACTCATTGTTCGTGCCGTAGGTGATGTCACACTCGTACGCCCGCTGGCGCGCGCCCGCCTCCATGTTGTTCTGGATGGCGCCGACGGAAAGCCCGAGCGCCATGTATAGCGGGCCCATCCATTCCATGTCGCGGCGTGCGAGGTAGTCGTTGACGGTCACGATATGCACGCCCTTGCCTTCCAAGGCGTTCAAGTACGCCGCCAAGGTGGCTACGAGCGTTTTACCCTCGCCGGTGATCATTTCGGCAATGGTTCCGCGGTGTAGCACCATACCGCCCATAAGCTGCACGTCGTAGTGGCGCATGCCCAGCACCCGGCGGCTGGCCTCGCGGCACACGGCGAAGGCCTCGACCAACAAGTCGTCGACCGTTTCGCCGGCGGCCAAGCGGTTGCGGAACCGATCGGTCTGCTCGCGCAGCTCGGCGTCGGTCATCGTCTGGTACTTCGGCTCCAGGACGTTGATGGCGGCGACGGTGGGATCAAGTTTCTTGAGGTATCGGGCGTTCGAGGAGCCGAAAAGGCCCGTCAGCCCACGCTCCAGTCCTCGGGCGATGCCACCGGCGAAGTCGCCCAGGACGTCCCAAATGCGGGAAATTATTTCTTCCATGGCTGGTACGGTCTCTTATCCTGGGAGGCACCCGCTCATCGGATAACGTCCCGACTGTCGCGGCGCCGCATTTGCAGTGGTCATAGGTTGTCCGTTCCGCTGCGAAAACGAGATTACCCCCTCGGGGGCAACGGGCGGCCCTCTCGGCGCCGACCCGAGCGAGCAGTTGCCTGGAGGGCGACACTACAGTGTAGGTGGTCTCCTAAACCACGTCAAGAATAGAACCGCCGGCCCTGCACCCTCGTCAAAAGAGACCGCTACCCCCCGAAGGGGCTTCGACAGCGAGCCGCAGGGGCATCCCCCGTCGCAGCGCTTCCCGCCAACTTCCCAAGCGGGGCTCGGGCAGACTTGGCCACGTTTCTGGCGGTTTAGCCGGTAGGATTCACGAGAAGGTGGATGGTGAGAAGCAAGCCAAAGCCTTGGTGGGACACCGGTCGCTCGGCGGGGCCCGCTTCCGGCGGGCGACGTGCAAAACACGCTATCGGGGCTTGCGCAGCCCGCCAAGGAACTACGCAACATCCTACCACCCTAGACGGGTATTCCGAGCTAGAACACGTCGAGGTGGAAGTGGTGGCCCTGGTGGTAGCGGCGAGGTTCGGGCGCCCGGATGGGGCGGTGCCACCAGTTTGGCAGGGTTTCCGGATAGTAGTTGTGCCACTGCCGGTTGTAAACGGGAACTCGCATTTCGGGCGGATACCGGTAGTACATGTCCTCGCTGCTGCGGTAGTAGTCCTCGCCCCAGAAGTTTTGCGGGTACCAGACGTACGGGTAATGGTACATTCGGTTCCAGTCTTGGGTGCTGTAGTATCTTCCCCACTGGCGCCCGAAGGCCTGCTGGGCGTCGGCGTCGGAAGGCAGCAGAAGGCCCCACGCCACCGCGGCGCAGGCAAGCATAAGCAACGAACGGCGAACCATCATGTTCCCCCCAAAAGGTGCGTCGAGCAGGCACAGCCGCGCCTGCGAACGGGTCGTTTACCAAAGCACGGCGGAATGCGGGGCCTGGGGCCGGCGCCCGATGCGGGAAGCTGGGAAAGGTTTAAGGCCGCGCCAACCCTCAAGACCGCACTCTCTTGCAAGAGCATCGGCAACCCCTATCGTCCGCATTGAAGGAAGTTCCCGAAAACTTTGCCCAAGCTGGCCGGTGGCTAGCGGTCCCGGTTCACCGATTCAAGATACGCCGCCAACATGATTTGCGCCGCGAGCATGTCGCGGCGGCGCTTGCGGCGGCGGCTGGTCAGCCCGGCGTCTAGAAGCAGGTGTTCGGCCTCGACGCTGGTGAATCGCTCGTCGAACAGCTCGACCGGCACGCCGGTCGCCTCGTGCAGCCACGCGGCGAACTGCCGGGCCACGGCGCACTTCGGGCTCTCGTGCCCGTCCAGGTGCAGCGGCAACCCGACCACGAACAGCCGCACGTCCTCCTCGGCCGCCAAGCGGCGGAACCACTCGGCGTCGGCCTGGGGGCTCCGGCGAGTATAGTTTTCGTACGGGCTGGCCAGCGTCCGCTCCGGGTCGCTCAGCGCCACCCCCATACGCACCGTGCCGAAGTCGACCCCCGCAACACGCCCGGGCGGGGCGGGGCCGCGATCGGTCGGCTTGGAAGGTTCGGATGCCATCGGGCTCGTTCCTCTACACTGGATTATTCTGTAGGGTGGGACGCGGTCGCGCAAGTTCTTGGCAGGACTGCGCAAGCCACGCCCCGCTGATTTGCACGCCGTGCGCCGGAAGCGAGCCCGGGCGAGCGACCGAAGTCCCACCAGGGTCTTGGCTTGCTTGTCACCACCCTACACCGTTATGAATCATCCGGGCTACCCCACTCGGCGCAGGCGCACCCGGCCGGCCACCGCCGCCAGCAGGTAGCCCACCGCCGCCAGCGATACGATGACCGGACCGGTGGGCAGGTCGAGGATGAAACTCAATGCAAGCCCCGCCGTGACGAACACCATGCACATCAGCACGGCCACCAGCATCATCTGCCAGAGCTGCCGGGTAAGCTGGCCCGCCATGGCCGCCGGAAGCGTCAACAGCGCAATGACCATGACAATACCCACCACGCGGACCATCAGCACCACGCACAGCGCCGTCAGGCACAACAGCAGGACGTACAGCCACTCGGCCCGCACGCCGCGCAGCCGGGCGAACTCCTCGTCGAAGCAGATTGCCAGGAACTTGTTGTACAGCCCCAGGGCCAGCACCACAATGAGTACGTCCAGCCCGGCGATCAGCCAAAGGTCGTGCGCGGTGAGGTAAAGGATATCGCCGAACAGGTACACCATGGGCTCGGCGTAGCCGGGCGTTTTGTACAAGAAAAGCAGGCCCGCGGCCATGCCGATGGTCCAAATGGCGCTGATGACCGTGTCTTCGCGTTGGCGGGCGTACAGGCTGATGAGCCCGATGGCCACGGCGGCCGCCAGTGCCGCGCCGATGGCCCCGTACAGCGGATCGCACCACGCGAGCCCGACCACCGTCTGCAGGTACAGCCCGGCGCCGATGCCGCCCAGTACGCAGTGCGAGACGGCGGCGGCGATGTAGCTGATCCGCCGGGTAACGACGTAACATCCGACGATGCCGAACGCCACGCTGGCCAGTAGGCCGGCCGCCAGCGCGTAGCGCAGCAGGGGGAAGTGGGGGTCGCGCAGGGCCTCGAGGAACTCAGCCATCGCCGGGCCCTCCAGGCGTCACTTCGCCGTGCTCGACCACCCGCTGCTTCGCCCCGTACAGGTCCTCAAACACCTGGCCGGTCATGTGGCTGGTCGGATGGACCACCACCCGGCGGTTGACGCAAATAACCCGCTCCACCAGGTCCGATACCAGGCCGAGGTCGTGCGAGACGGTGACCACCGACATCCGGCGGCTGAGGCGTTTGAGGATGTCCATCAAGCGGCTTTCGCCCAGGGCGTCGACATTGGCCGTCGGCTCGTCCAACAGCAGCAGTTCGGGTCCGCCGCACAGCGCGCGGGCAATGAGCACCCGCTGCCGCTGCCCACCCGACAGCGTCGCATACGTCTGCCGCGCGGCCGGGGTCATGTCGACCATGTCGAGGGCCTCCAGGGCGGCGCGGCGGTCGGCCCGGTCGTACCAGCCGAGTGCCTTCCGCAGGCCGCCGCGGCCGAGGCGGCCCATCAGCACGATGTCCAAGGCGGTGACCGGGAACTGCGGATCGTGGTCGACGTGTTGCGGCATGTAGCCGACGCGCAGCCGGGCGCGTTCGGGCGGCCGGCCGAGGACCCGGATTCGCCCCCGGCCCGGACGCAGCAGCCCCAGCAGCAGCCGCACCAGCGTGGTCTTCCCGCCCCCGTTCGGCCCGACCATGCAGATGAGTTCATGCGGCCCCACCTGGAACGACACGTCTTCGAGCACCGGGGCCGCCCCGTAGGCGAAGCTCACGTCGCACACGTCGATCACCGGCTCGTCGGCCACCCCACCGCCTCCTGTTCGCCCTATTGCTCGAAGCCGCGCTGAAGCTGCGAGGCGATTTCCACCAGGTTGTCGATCACGTTCCTTTCCAGCGGGTCAATGACCACGACCGAACCGCCGATAGCCGTGGCAATCGATTCCGCGCTGCGCTGGTCGAACTGCGGCTGCACGAAGATGACTTTCACCCCTTCAGTCTTTGCCTGGGCGATGAGCGCCCTGAGCTGCCGCGGGCTGGGCGATTTGCCCTCCACTTCGACGGCTACCTGGCGCAGGCCGCAGGCGTCGGCAAAGTAGCCGAACGCCGGATGGAACACGTAGAACGCCCGGCCCCGGTACGGCTGGAGCTTCTCGACAATTTCAGTCTCCACGTCGTCGAGCCGGGCCTGCAACGCGCGGAGGTTCGCTCGGTAAAGCTTGGCCCCCGCGGGGTCGGCTTCGCACAGGGCCTCGCATATCCGCTCGGCCTGGTGCGCAAGCAGCCGCGGCCCGAGCCAGACGTGCGGATCGGGTTGGCCCGCGTGGGCCTGGCAGTCGTGGCCGTGGTGGTGGTGATGGTGCCCGTCGCAGGCGTGCCCTTCGTGGGCGGCGAAGGTTCGCCGCCGGATGCCTTCGGTGGTGTCGACGACGGTCATCGTGCGGCGGGCGGCGGTCAGTTTCGGCAGCAGTTGGTCTTCGAGCGGGATTCCGATACGGAAATACAGGCTCGCCCGGCCCAGCGAGAGCGCCTGCCGGGGTGAGGGCGAGAAGGTGTGCGGATCCTGGCCCGGCGGCACGGTCACTTCCACCCGCACGCGATCGCCGGCGATGCGTTCGACCAATTCGGCCTGGGGCGGTATGGTAACCGCCACCGTGAGGGGTTCGGTCCTGGAGGCCGCCAGGGGCACCCCGAGCGCTCCGGCTACCAACGCGGCGAGCATGCCGCACGCGATGAGGAACGCATAACATTTCTGAAGCCGCGTCATCGGCATGGCTCCTTGTCGGCTGAACAAATCAAGTGCGTCGCTTCGCAGGTGCGGCACCTGGCGATCTGGTGGTACTCGGTAAACCGGTCCCAGTGCCGGCGCTGTTCCGGCGTCAGGCAGCCCGTTCCGTTGCACAATGGACAGGCGTTCTCCAGGGCCATGAGGATTGCCGACCGGATAAACTCCGAGCGATTCGGCAACCGCTCCAGGGCCTCGCGCAGCAGGCCGTCGACCTTGAAGGTGATGATTTCCTGTTTCTTGTGTGCGGGCATGACGAACCTTTCCCTAAGAACAGCGGGGACGCGCATTGTTACATTGTATTACCACAGCGCGGAAAGGCAAGTGGCCGTCTCGGTTCCCCCGTGGTTGTTCCCAATTTGGGGGAGGAAGAGGTAACCTCCGGCCACCATCCACGACGCATGAAAGTGAGCGTGATATTTTCGCGGCGAAAGGAAGCCTTTCTCCAATACGACCCGGCTACCGGCCGGTTCCATGCGCCCCGCCGAGCTTCTCCCGGCCCGCCTGCCACCACGCCAGCACCTTCACGGCCAGCTTGGCGGCGGTCAGATCGCAGCCGGGCGGATGCGGTGAGGGGACGAATTCGACCAGGTCGGCGCCGAGCAGTCGGGCGCGGGGCGCCGCGGTGACCGCGCGCAGCAACGCCATCGTTTGCCGCCAGGACAGTCCATCCGGCTGCGGCGTGCCCGTGCTGGGCACCAGGGCCGAATCGAGCCCGTCAATGTCGATGCTCAGGTACACGTCGCCTTCAAGCCGGCCGAGCAGGTCGAGGGCTTCCGGGAACCGGTCGGGCAACTGGTGGGCGAAGAAGGTGCGGAGGCGCCGGCCGGCGGTGATCAGCTCGAACTCTTCGCGGGAAAGGCTGCGCACGCCGATTTGGACCAGGTGCGCGCCGCGCTCCCACAGCCGCCGCATGACCGTGCCGTGGCTGAGGGCCAAGCCGTCGAGCCGGTCGATCAGATCGGCGTGGGCGTCGATCTGCACGATGGTCAGCCGCTCGAGGTCGTCGCACAGCCCGGCCGCCGCGCCGAGGCTCAGCGTATGCTCGCCGCCGAGGGTGAGAACGAACTTGCCGCGGTGCCGGCGGACGGCGGCTTCGAGGGCGGCCAGGTCGGCTTCGAGGGTGTCGGCGGGCATCAGCGGAGCGTCGGTGTGGATGCGCGGCGCGTGGTCGAAGTCGACGCCGGTTTCCGCGTCGAACAGCTCGACCTGCCCGCTGGCCGCCAGGATGGCCGCCGGCCCCCCGAAGGTGCCTGGGCCATAGGAAACGGTCCGCTCGATGGGAGCGGGCACTACGACGGCGTCGGCCCGATCCATCGGGCAGGGCGGCAGGGCAAGCAGTTGCGTGACGGGCGTCATCGGCGTTCCGGACGTGGGGTGGTGTCGGGGGTTTGCGGTTTCGGCAGCGCATGCCGTCATCCCGGCCGCCAAGCAGCGCCTGCCGATGCCGCGAGAACTGGGGGTCGCGCCTCCGGAAACAGGTCGATTTCACGGCATGGAGCGGGCCTTGTCAAGGTCGGGAAAACGTGGCGGCTTTTTCGGGCCGGTACTTGCGATAATCCCGACCCAGCAGTACATTTACCCGATTCCGAGGTCGTCAGATCGTCTCGGAGTATGGGAGATACCGCGATGACTGCTAAAACCAATGGCCCTTTCGTCCCCAAGCAGGCATTTTTTACCAAGGGGGTGGGCAAGCACACGAAACGGCTTCAAAGCTTCGAGTTGGCCCTGCGCGACGCGGGGATCGAACAGTACAATCTGGTGCGCGTGTCGAGCATCTTCCCTCCCCACTGCAAGGTGGTTTCCAGAAAACAGGGCATCGCCCGACTCCAGCCGGGGCAAATCGTCTACGTAGTGCTGGCCGAGGAGGCGACCGACGAACCCTCACGCCTGGTGGGCGCCGGCGTGGGGCTGGCCGTACCCGCCCAGGGCGAACAGTTCGGCTATATTTCCGAGCATCACGGCTTCGGTATGGTGCAGCGGCGGCTGAGCGACCTGGTCGAGGACATGGCCGCCACGATGCTCGCCACCACGCTGGGCATCGAGTTCGATCCGGAAACCGCGTACGATGAGCGGAAGGAAATCTATTACATGTCGGGCAAGATCGTCAAAACGCGCGCGTGTGTACAGACGGCCGAGGGCGACAAGGCCGGCCTGTGGACCACGGTCGTTTCCGCCGCCGTATTCGTGATGTGAGGCCGGGCGCGTGAACTTGTCTGCCCCGGCGCTGATCGGCCCCGACGAACAGTTTCTCCAGCGACAACTGGAAGCCCGGCAACACCTCCCCGCCGGAGAGCGCACCGTTGTTGTCAACGTCGACCTGGGTCCATGGGCTCGGCTGTTATTTTGCGCGAGTAGGGGCGAATGTCCCCCTACTGCGAGGCGGCTGCGACAGCCTTCCGCCTGCTTTTCTTGGCAGGCGTAGCCTTCTTCTTGGCCGCCTTGGTCTTCTTGGCCGCCTTTTTCGTCGTCTTCTTGGCCGCCTGCTTCTTGGCTGTCGTCTTCTTGGCTGTCGTATTCTTGGCTGTCGTATTCTTGGCCGCCTTCTTCTTGGCTGTCGTCTTCTTGGCTGTCGTCTTCTTGGCCGCCGTCTTCTTGGCTGCCTTCTTTTTCGTCGTCTTCTTCTTGGTCGATTTTCGGCGAGCAGGCCCCGCGTCGGGCTTGGGCGCGTCGGCGGCATCGAGGTCGATGCCGAACACGTCGGCCAACTCGTCCGAGTCCAGCCGTTTCGCCTTGCCGCGTTGGGTCGCGGCCGAGACGGCCGCCTCGGCGTCGGCCTGGATCAACTCCTCGTGGTTCACGCCGCGCAGCTCGAAGAGCAACTCGGGCCGGTGGTCGAACCGGTTGCCCACGCCGTACAGCACGGCCGCCACGTGCTTGCACATCACCGCCCAGTCGGGGCAGGAGCAGCGGAACGACATTTCGCCGGGCAGCGGGAAAAGGCCCTCTTTCCGGTGGGCCACCACGTCCATCACGTGGTCGGAAAGCCGCCCTTCGAGCAGTTCGAGCAGCGAGCCGATCGCCCCGGAGCACCGCTGCTTCACAGCGTTCCATTTCTTGGCGGGCAGTGTCTTGATTTGGACCGTCACGTTATACAGTTCCGAGCCGCTCACCTTGCCCTCGATGGTGCCACGACCGATGGCCAGGTGGCACACCGAGCCGTTGCGCACGTAAGTTCGGCCGCGCGGCAGCCGGTTCTCAAAGTCGCTGAAGCCCTCGAGGTGGTCGCACCAGCCCTTTCCCCAGAAGGTTCGGGCGATGGTGCGGCCCTCGATTTCGACCGGTTGGATGTCGACGCCCTTCTTGCGCAGGGCTTCCATCTTTTTCATCGCCCGCCGGCGCCGTTCGGCCACCGAAACGTAGGGCGCCCATCGGAAGTATGCCATGGATTGTGACTCCTCGGTCTTTCAGGGTAGTGAGCAGCGGAAACGGTAAGGCGGTGTAAAACAATAAACTACCGGGAACTTCAAGCGTGGGATAGGCTTCCAGCCTGTCTTTTCCGGCGACAGGCTGGAAGCCTATCCCACGCAATTCGGTAGGTTATTGGG
>PWXP01000470.1 GCA_003561895.1 Planctomycetaceae bacterium
GGTGCCCGCTCACGTTAATCACGTCGTCGCTGCGTCCGTGCAGGCTGAAGCTACCGTCGTCGTACTTCATAGCGAAGTCGCCCTGCACATAGCCCCATGTGCCATCCGGCCCCTGCTTCCAGTACGTCTTGATGAAGCGTTCGGCATCGCCGCGCCATTTGGGGCTTACCCCGCGACCTTCCAGTGCAAAGTTTGCTGCATCGCCCCAGATCGTGCGGGTCAGATACGGATAGGGCGGGTAAGCAATCACGATCTCGCCGCGCTCTTCCAGATCGCCCTGCCGAATCTTCGCGGCTTGCCCATTTTCTTCGGCTTCGGCTGCATTCTCGGTCACCCACACATCACCCATGACCCAGGGCAGGGGGTAGGTATGGGCATCGGGGCGTAGGGGGTAATCGTCATTGCCATAAAAGTGTGTCCAGACGATACCGCCATGCTCAGTCGCCCAGTAGGAGTTGATATACTGCGGAGTCATCAACTCCATACCAAACTGCTGCACAGCCGGGTTGACCGGCTCGGCGCAGAAGGTACTGACCCGCAGGGTGTCCATACTGTACTGCTGCACGTCAGCCGTATTCTGCGGGTCGGTCATAATGGCCTTCAGGAAGGTGACGCCCGCTTTGAAAATGCTGACATTGTAGCGCTCGATAATGCTGGAGAAACGGCCAGCACTGGGGAAAACGGGCGAGCCTTCCGCGATGATGCCCGTGCAGCGTGATGCCAATGTTGCGCTAATTAAGTAGCTCTGCCCGGTGATCCAACCTGGATCAGCCACCACAAAGATGGTATCACCCGGCTCGGCATCGAAGCTAACGCGCATGGTGTGGGTAATGCCTGCCGTGTAGCCGCCATGCGCATGTACGACACCTTTGGGCTTGCCGGTGCTGCCGCTGGTGTAGATGATGAACATCGGGAACTCGGCATCGACTGGCTCACACTTGTTGGTCGCATACATGGCCTTGATAAACTCGGCATCCGGCAGAGTGAGCAGGTCGCTCTCGCTGCTCACGTTGATACCGGCGGCTTGCGCATTCGCCAGAATTTTCTCCACAGCGGGCTTCATCAGGTCGTGGCTCCACTGGTCGCGCTCGGGACGCCACAGAATTTCGTGCCCGGTGTGGCGCACCACAATGACGGTATCGACGCGCGGCGGCGATTCGACCAGTGCCTGCGCGATAGAGGTGCGCACATGCGATTGCGTCGCCGCGTCAAGCGAGGATATTTCATCCAGCGCCCGCCCGACACCTCGCATCACGTCGCTGCGTTCCACGGTAATCTCAGAGGAAATGGCCTCATTCACCCGGTTAACCAGCAGTGCTTTCTGCTCGGCAGTCAGCGTACTGCTGAGTTTATCCAGCGTGTCGTGGACAAGCTGACGAGCCACTTCAATGGGGACAAATTTATCAAGAGCCGGGTCGGTGTAGACCTCCTTAAAGTCACCCACCTGCGCGTTGCGGTAGCCGCCATCACTGGTAATCACGATGCGCGCACCAGCGTTGTGGATGCGGTCGCTCAAGGTTTTGTCGCTAAAGCCACCAAACACAGCCGTATAGATGATACCTAGGCGTTTGGCGGCCTCGGTGTAGTAAATCTGCTCCATGATATTGGGCATATTCAGCGCGATACGGTCGCCCTGCTTCAGCCCTAGATCAAGCAGCACCTGGGCTGCCTTGACCACTTCCAGCAGCATTTTTTTGCGCGAGACGGGATAGCTCACCACGGGTCCGCCGCGTCCGTTGTTCAGCGAGGAGTCCCAGCGGTCACCTTCAAAATAGTAGGCCACTTCATCGCCATGACCCAGTATCACCCAGCGGTCAACCTCGCTAAAACAAGCATTGGTTAACCCACCCTCAAACCAGTGATAAAATGGTGGGTTATCATCATTAAACGCACGTTTCCAAGGAGTATAATCAGCGCCATGCGACACATCCACTACTGCCCCGCTGTCTGCGTTTAGCCCTGTCCAGCGTTCTGCTGCTTCATCCCAGATAATCCAGGCATTAAGCGCCTCGTCATACCAATGGATGACACTACGAGCAATATCACCATGGAATTTTCCCGGATCAGCCAAGAATGCCTCGCGCTGGCGTTCCCAATCTGTGCGGGTAAGAATAGGATTACTGCGCGGTGGGCGCAATGCGGCTTTTGTGGACTCTGTCGTCTTAGTTTGTATCATCCGGGAAACTCTAGTGTAGTGAAATATCTAATTAATTGTACATGTGTCGTGCGTATTACACAACGCTCTATACCCGATAACCCGCAGGCAGCCTACACCGTTATGGCATTGCCGCGATAAATGCGCGAGCGATAGCGGCTGTCCTTCGCATCGGTCTGCGGCGAACTGGTCAGCAGCACCGCATTGACGAAACGCCGCAACTCTTCCGCCTCTTCCTCGGCGTTGCGTGGTGCTTCATTGCGTGCCCGCCGTGCTAGATCCACTTGGTTCACAACCACGTTATGGACAATACGCTCACTCTCAACGCCCAGCGTAGCGGTAAAGGCATGCAGTGTGGTCTTGATAAAGTTTGCCATTGCCAGTTCTTCGTGGGTGGAGCGTGACGAACTGGCTGGCGTGACCAGCACCAGTTGTGCGCCATCCACCAGCGAGATTTTGCGCGCCACACGGAAATGATGGGTAATATGCTGTTCCACCATATCAGCAAATTCTGCTTCATCGAGCACATTGTCCCACTCTTCAGCCGTTGGCCCCACTAGCGAACGCACGGGCAGCGGGCGGAATGGCGTGCAGACCACCGGGCCGGGGCGGCCAAACTCCACATAGGCGCGATCCAGTGACTGTTCCAGATTGCCGTGTGTCGCCATGGTGCGTAAATGTCCGCTGGAAACTTCTTTCTGGAAGGCGGCTGCATACTCGCGTGCGCCCTCCTCGGTTTCCGTCAGCAGGATCACTCGTGCAACGTCGCATTCCTGCAAATAGGTACGGATTAGCATAGTCAGGTGCTGCGTCAGGTGCTCACCCACCAGATACACCGTGGTGCCGCGCAGACGAGCGATGGATGCTGGGCTGGCCTTGCCAAACAGCTCGCCCTCGGTCACGGTGCGCTCGAAGCGCAGGCCGCCGGATGGGTGGAACGTCTCACCGCTCACGTTGCGATCTGCTAGGTAGTGAACCGTGGCAATGGCCACATCAAATTCCGTAGGCATCCGCTGCAGGTAGAGCATGCCGCGAATACCATCGCCCACCTTGCGCGCATCACGGTCAATCTGGGCGAGGGTAAAGAACGGCTCAGGCGGTAGCTCGGCCAGTTTGCAGCCCTCCTGCTTATCGGGCGACAGATAGCCACCCACAACCAACCGCTGTACCAGTTTTTCGGCAATCGTTTCATTGAACAGGTAGGTACGCGACGTACTTTCCGGGTCGCTCTTGTTCCAGATCGTGTCAAGCAACCGCTGCAGCGGTCCGGGCAGCATGGTATCCTCGCGCAGGTTGTCCACCCGGTTTTTAAGCAGCGACGGCAGCAATGTATCGACGCTCCAGTCCATGCCACGCTGGGCTTCTATCAGCGCGGCGTGAACATCATTCAGCCGCTTGTTTTCCAGGATCAGGCGGGCGCGCCGCTTGAACAAACCGGGACGCTCGCCGGTACCACGCAACCGATCACCGTCAACCGGACCAGGAGCAAGCGAGTTAATCTGCACCTCCGGCCCGAGGAAACGCGCCCAAGCTTCTGCCATCGCCCGCTGACCGGCTTTGCTCACGGCATAATCGGAGCGGTTGGGGTAGGGAATAGCAACATATTTTTCGCCGCCAAAGTAGGACGACACATTCAGCACATAGCCACTGCCCCGCGCCTTCATAGAGGGAAGGATTTTTCGTATCAGCGAGTAGTTGCTGATCAGGTTGGCGTTGAGTGTCCAGCGCCAGCCATCCAGCGGCATATCAATAACCATTTCCTCTTTACCGGATACGCCCGCATTGTTAATCAGGAAGTCCACCCGCCCGAATGTGGCCAGGGTGTGATCGGCCAGTTTTTGCAGGCTCTCCTCACTGGAAACGTCACAGTCGGGGAAAATCTGCACACGGGTTTCCGCGTTGATATAGCCCGCCTCTTTCAATTCGCTCTGAATAGAATCGCGTATTTGCTCCAATTGCCCCGCGCCACGCGCAGCCAGCATCACCGAGGCACCACTCAGCGCCAGCAGGCGACCAAGCTGCCCACCAATACCCGCACTGCCACCCGTGATCAGCGCCACTTTGCCTAGATGCAAGCCGAAGAGGCTTTCCGCCCAGCCGAATGAGGAGCGCTGCGTACCGGTTGCCACCGCAATATCCTGCGGCACATACAAGTTAATCTCATCAATGCAGCGGTCACTGTTAATCAGCTTGGTTGCCCAAGAGCACGCAAAATCAATGCAGTTCGGCTCGTTGTTGACATAGCGGATAATCTGATTGGCCCAGACCGGGCGGATGCCGTGGGTTGCCTCATCGAGCTTTGTTTCGTGCCGCCAGATGCGTATCAGTTGCTCAATGGCGCTGCGCAGCATATCGTTATAGAGGTTGCCGCAGCCATCATCGGCATTGCTCATAAAGATGACTCGTGGCGTACCCGTTGGCAGTGTCTTGGCATGCTCCTGCCAAAGATTTTGCAAATGGCTTGCCATCGCAATCGCGCCGACGATTTCACCTTCTAGGAACTGTGTGACAACGTCGTCTGTGGCATCGACCACGCTGGTTTCGCCCGCTGCCAGCAGGTTGCCATACGCTGGCAAAATAATCGCGTCATGGATAGCGCCGGTGGCTTCCTGAA
>PWXP01000591.1 GCA_003561895.1 Planctomycetaceae bacterium
AGCATGGCCGTGGCCGCCCGCACCGCGTGGTGCCAGTACACCTCGCTGAACATGACGTAGCGGGCGAACACCATCAGTTCGGCGGCCGTCTTGCCCTTGTCGCGGATGGCCAGCCCGTCGCCCGCCGCGTTCAGGCACAGGCTTCCCAGCAGGCGCTGCTGGTCGAAGTGCCGGCCGTAGGGCACGCCGGCGTGGAGGCTGTCGCGGTAGAGGTAGTCCATTTTGTCGATGTCGATCGGGCCGGAAAGCATGCTGTGCAGGATGCGCGAGGCGTTGTCATCGGGTTTCCCATTGAGCAGGGCGACGACGTCGCGCGGGCGGAGTTTCCAGTCGTCGCGCAGCACGTCGGCCAACTCGCCCTCGAGCAGGAAGCTGTTGGCGAACAGCTCGTGGCTGGGCACGGTGGGCAGGTGCATGTCTTCGATCGGATGGCAGAACGGCCAGTGCCCGAGATCGTGCAGAAGGGCCGCGGCCACAAGTAATTCGGCCTGCTCGGGCGCCACGGCGGCGGTGAACCGGGCATTGCTGGAAAGCTGCCGCAAATATACCAGCGCCAGCCGGTACACGCCCAGGCTGTGCTCGAACCGGGTGTGCAGCGCCGCGGGGTACACCAGCGCGACGAGGCCGAGTTGGCCGATCCGCGCCAGCCGCCGGAATTCCACCGTGTCGATTAACGAGCGGACCCGGCCGGTCAGCGGCACGTCGATTTCCGGCGGGATGCGGATCAACTGCCGCCCGGCCGACAGCGCGGCGACTTCGGGAATGTGATCCATCGGGCTCATAGCACGCTTGAGCTTACCGGATGCGCCCCAACCCGGCAAGCGGGGCGGTCGTAACCCGGGGCGGTCGTAACCCGGGGCGGTCGTAACCCGGATTACCCGTGACGATGCAGGGCGGTGACAAGCAAGCCAGGGTCTTGGTGGGACTTCGGTTGCTCGCCCGGGCGCCATTCCGGATAAAACGGCGTGCGTAAGCGTTCACGGGTCGGAAATCGTCCCGGTGCTCGGCCGCGGCAGAAAATTAGCCGCAACGCGCTAGCGTCCGGTTGTCGTTTCAAGCCAGGCAAACCGGGGCTAGCGCCCTGCGGCTGATTTTCCCCCGTGAACGGTTACCGGCGTGCAAACCAGGTAACCGTTCACGTGCCGGACGGGGGACTGGTCCATTTTCGGCCAAACAACGTGATTTTCATAGAAAGACGATGCCCGAAAACATGGACCTGTCCCCTTACCGGCCGAAGGGGACAGTCCCCCATGAACGGTTACGCTTCATTTTATGCGATTTCTAGTCGCCACGCAACCGGACATCGTGCTAGCCTTTACCCATAGTGCGCAACCACTCCATTTTGCTGGTAAAGCGCTCTTCCCCAATTGCTCAGAGGCGGCTATACTCCAGGTCCCTCCGGCTCCGCCACACCGTCTGTTTCCAACACGCTCCCGGTGCCGGAACCGGCGCTTTTCCCAAAGCTGGGCGGAAAGCCTCGTGCGACCACCCCCAATCGCCTTGTCCCGGGGAGGCTTCTCCGCGTTTGTCAAAGGAGGCACCCTGGGCACGGCCCCCGAGCGGTTGCCTGCCAAGCGATATAACACAGTTCACGACGATCCGTCCCTGGTTCGATAGGGTATCGATGAGATACATGGTTCGCTTTCGGGTGGCAACCACGCTGCTGTACTGCGTAGCGGTGGTGGGGTGCGGCACCACCAAGTGGACCGACACCCGGCGCACGGCTACCGAGCAGATCCTGCTTTCCAGCGCCATGGACCGGGCGGTCAGCCAACTCGACTTTCGCGCACTCGCCGGCAAGGACGTCTTCCTCGACCCGCAGTTCATCCGAGGCGCCACCGACTCGGGGTATCTTATCAGCACCCTGCGCCAACACATGCTGGCCTCCGGCTGCGTGCTCAGGGACAAGAAAGAAGAGGCGGACTATATCGTCGAGGTGCGGACGGGCGCCGTGGGTACCGACCGGAACGAGGTGCTCTACGGCGTGCCGGCCACCGAACTACCCTCGGTCGTAGCAGTAACCGGAGTTCCGCGGGCGCTGCCCGAGATTCCATTCGTCAAGAAAACCGAGCAGCGCGGCGTTGCCCACCTCGCCATGTTCGCGTACAACAGCCGCACGGGACGGCCCGTGTGGCAGTCGGGCACCATTCCCGTGGAAAGCACCGCCAGGGACCTGTGGGTGTTTGGAGCGGGGCCGTTCCAACGAGGCACCATCTACGACGGCACCAGATTCGCCGGCGACAAGTTGAATATCCCCTTGGTCGACCCGATGTCTCGACGCGAGTCTCCCGGCTCTTTCAGCGTAACGGACGAGGCCTACTTTTCCGAACCCGTCGAAGCCGAGGAATTGGCCGCCGAACCGGGCGGCGAGGTCACGCCTGCCGAGCACGTAGAGGCGGCCGAGGACGGAAAATGACGGGGAAGGGCCGATGCCGAAATATGCCAACCGAGCGGAAACCCCGAACCGGCACGACACGCCGATCACTGCGGTCGACGTGGGTAACGCCCGCATCAAGTTCGGCCGGTTCAATGCCTATGGCAAACCGCAACAAAAGCCCATGGAACCCGAACAAGGTGCGCCAACCCGCCGTAGCGAGACGCCTCTGCTCGTTGAGGCGTTACCCGCGCCAACCAGCACCGTGACGCTGGACGGGGGCCGACCGCGGTTTGAGGAACTGGCCGATTGGCTGGGACCGGCGGCTCAGGAGGGTGTCTCGTGGTGGATCGGCAGCGTGAACCGGCGGGCGACGACGGCCGTACTCGACTGGCTGCGCGCGGCGCGCCCGCACGATCCGGTAACGCTCCTCAGTTCGGCCGATTTGCCCTTGGCGGTCCGGCTGCCCGACCCGGACAAGGTGGGCGTCGATCGGCTGCTCGACGCCGTGGCGGCCAACGCCCTGCGTGCGCCGGGGTGCCCCGCCGTGGTCGTCGACGTCGGCACGGCCATCACCGTTGATCTGGTCGCGCCGGACGGGGCCTTCTGCGGAGGGGCCATCGTGCCCGGCATCACCATGTCCGCCCGCGCTTTGCACGACTTCACCGACCTGCTCCCCCAGATCGAGGCGGCCGAGTTGCGGGAGCCTCCTCCCGCCGTCGGAACGTCCACCATCGACGCCATGCGCAGCGGCCTGTTTTGGTTCGCCGTCGGAGCGATTCGCGAGTTGATCGCCCGGATGACCGCCGAACAGGAACCCAGCGGACCACCGGAATCGCCGCCCCACGTGTTCCTGACGGGCGGAGCCGGCGAGGCGGTAGCCGCACTGCTCGGGCCGCGGGCCCGACTTGTGCCGCACCTTACGCTGGCGGGGATCGCCCTGACGGCCCGGACTAGTTCACCGGGCGCCTGAATCCAGCCGCTCCGCCATGGTGCGCAGCCGGGCCCGTTGCGCTTCGGTGAACGGCACCGCCGCTCCCGGCGCCGGCGGTTCCGGCACGAGGCGGGCGCTTATGTGATCCAACAGTTCGGCAATTCCCTCACTGCGCAGGGCGCTGGTGGCGATCGCCGCCGGTCGCGGGCCGGAGGCGGCCGGCAGGTCGCTCTTGTTGTCCACCGGCAGGGCCCCCGGCCACCCGCGCAGCCAATCCGCTTCCTCCGCGGAGATGGCCACGGCACGGTCGAACACCAACACGATCAGATCGGCGGCGGCAAGCCGCTCCCGCGCCAGGGCCGTGCCGCCGCGCAGCACCGCATCGGGCCGGCACCCCGGCTGTTTCGGCAAGAGCCCCGCGGTATCGGTCAGTTCGACCGGCCAGCCGTCGAGGGCGGTGGTGGCGGCGAGCAGGTCGCGGGTGGTGCCGGCGGTGGGATGGACGATGGCCCGCTCGTAACCCAGCATGGCATTCATCAAGCTGCTCTTGCCCACGTTGGGACGGCCCGCCAGTACCACGCGCCACGGCTCGGTCAGGTGCCGGCCCACCTCGGCCCGAGCCAGCAAAGCCTGTATTCGTTCCCGTGCAGCGGTGCGGTTGCCGGTGGCCAGCAGCCGTTCCACCTCGGCCAAAGCACGGGCCAGCGCTCCGCCGAACTGATCGAGCAAAATGGCGGCCGTGCGTTCGGTGCGGGCATGCGCCAAGGCGATTTGCGCCTCGGCGGCGATCGGGCTGGCGGCCTGCCGGCACACCCACTCCTGCCACTCGACCCGCTCCGCACCAGCATGGGCCAAGGCGCGTTCCATGCGGGCGACCGCCGCCGGGCCGCCGTGGCAGTACAGCTCCACCGCGTCATCGCCGCGCCGGTGTACGACGACCGGCTCGCCCGGTTCAGCCCCGAAAAGGGCCAGGATCGGCCGGTCGGTGGGCCAACATCCGAGCGGCTTGCCAGACCGGGCCCGAACTTCGGCAGCCACGGCGCCGAGCGCGCTCGTTCCCTCGGCCCGGACCGTCGCGATGGCCGCGGCCCCGGGCGGAGTAAGACGAATCATGTAAAATGAGTCGGATTCCGGCATGGCGACTGGAGGTCGATACCCGGGCGGCCGCCCCCTCGCATTCGGGTTGGCCTAACGAAACCCGTAACCGTTCACGGGGGATGGTTCCAATTTTCGCGGCGGAGAAGGTATTCCCCGGGGAGAATGCCCTATTCGCCGCGAAAATGGGACCGTCCCCTTCGGCCGGTAAGGACACAGGTCCATTCCGGGAAAGCGGCTTTTCATCGCTGGATACCTCGCGCGGCAAACAGGAAAGAAGCGCCGAATAAGCTGCGGGCGGCCGGGTCGATCTCGCCCCGGCCGC
>PWXP01000050.1 GCA_003561895.1 Planctomycetaceae bacterium
ATCACCAGCTTCTTCCCCCGGGTGACGGCCGTGTACAGCAGGTTCCGCTGGAGCATCAGGTAGTGCTGGGTGTGCAAGGGAATGACCACACACGGAAACTCCGAACCCTGGCTCTTGTGGACCGACAGCACGTAGGCCAGCGACAGTTCATCGAGGTCGGCGAAATCGTATTCGACCTTCCGCCCCTCGAAATCGACCGCCATATTCTGTTCGATGCGGTTGATGCCCCCAACCACCCCGAGGTCGCCGTTGAACACGTCCTTGTCGTAGTCGTTCTCCGTCTGGATGACCCGATCCCCAACCCGGTAGGTCCAACCGAACCGCTGCACTTCCGGCCCTCCGTCGCCAGGGTTGAGGGCCTGCTGGAGCACCTGGTTGAGGTTCCGGGCGCCCAACAGCGTCCGGTTCATCGGCGAAAGCACCTGGATGTCGGTCTTGGGGTCGAACCCGAAGCGGGCGGGGATGCGCTCCTTGACCAGCCGCACAATCAGGTCTTGGATGGCCTCCGGCTCGTTATTCTCGATGAAGTAGAAGTCGGTCAGCCCCTCTTCGGGGCTCCGGAGGTTCGGCATCCGGCCCTGATTGACGGCGTAGGCGGCCGTGATGATCTCACTTTCGGCGGCCTGCCGGAAGATCTCGGTCAGCCGCACCACCGGCACCACGCCCGAGGCAATCAGGTCGCTCAGCACCATGCCGGGGCCGACCGAAGGAAGTTGGTCCACGTCGCCGACCCAAACGACACAGGCCTCGGACGGCACGGCCCGCAGGAACTGGTGCCCCAGCACCACGTCCACCATCGACACCTCGTCCAGCACGAACAGGTCGCCGCTTAACGGTTTCTCACGGTTTCGCCGGAAGTCGCCGGTGGCCGGGTCGAACTCCAGGAGCCGGTGGACGGTCTTGGCGGTCTGCCCCGTCGTTTCCGCGAGCCGCTTGGTCGCCCGGCCGGTGGGCGCGGCCAGGACGCACTTGAGCTTCTTCGCCTGGAAGATCTCCAGGATGCTGCGAACCAGCGTGGTCTTGCCGACGCCCGGCCCGCCGGTGATGACCAGCATCTTCTGCCGACACGCCTGGCGGATCGCCTCCTGCTGCCCGGCTGCCAGTTGGATGCCCAGTTTTCGTTCGACCCAGGCGACGGCCTTTTCCAGGTAAATCGTGGGCATCGGATGGGTGTTGGCCCGGACCAGCCGGTGGACCGAACGGCTCAGCCCGACCTCGGCCCGATGGAGAGTAGGAAGGTAAAGCCACGGTTCCCCCTCGATGTCTTCCCGCACAATCGCCTTTGCCGTCACGGCTGCCCGGACCGCCTCTTCCACGATCAGTCGGTCGATTTCGACCAGCTTCGTGGTGTGTTCGACGACGCCCGGTTCCGGGTAGCCGACATGCCCCTGGCTCGCCAATTCCCGCAGGGCGTACCGCACGGCGGCCCGGGCCCGATAGGGGCTGTCCCGCTCGATGCCGACCTTCGCCGCCAGTTCGTCGGCGGTCTTGAAGCCAATCCCCCGGATGTCGTCGGCCAGTTGGTAGGGGTTCTCTTTGATCTTGGCGATGGACTGGTGGCGGTAGATCCGGTAGATTTTCACCGCCCGGCCGGAAATGATGCCGTGTTCGCTCAGGAACAGCATGATTTTGCGGACTTCCCGTTGCTCTTCCCAGCTTTGGCTGATGCGTTTGAGTCGCTCCTTCCCGATCCCCCGTATGTGGAGCAGCGAGTGCGGGGCCTTCTCGAAGATTTCGAGCGTCCGGTCCTTGTAGAGGCCGACGATCTTCGCCGCCAATTTCGGCCCGATGCTGCGAATTGCGCCCGATGCCAGGTACTTCTCGATGCCGGCGGCCGACGCCGGGTGGGTGGTCTTCATGGCCTCGGCCTTGAACTGCGGGCCGTGCTGGCGGTCCACCACCCAGTTGCCGGTGGCCTCGACGTGTTCGCCCGGCGTGACCGAGGTGGTGTTGCCCACGACGGTCACCAGGTCGCGGCGGCCCCGGACCTGCACCTTGAGAACGGCGAATCCGTTCTCGGGGTTATGGAAGGTGACCCGTTCGATCAGTCCTTTGAGGGTTTCGGGCATGGGGGTACGGGCCGCAATCAGGCAAGGGCATTCCGGTTTTCAGGCTGACTTCTGCACGCCGGTCGGTTCGGCACGGTCAGGCCCTCCATTCTACCGGCCATCGGCAATGGGTGGTAGAATCGTGGCCGGTGAGCCAAAGAGCACGCAAGTTACGGACGACACAATGCCAACTGACCTCCTCCAGATTGTTGAATCGACCACCCTCGATACCGAGACCATTTCCAGCAGGACTGCGCAGATTCACGCCAACGTGCTGAGCAAGTCGAGGTACATTCACGTCCCGAACTTCACGAAGATCCATCCTGATGACTTGGCGCTCCTGTTTGCCGAGTACGATGGGTGGTTTTTCGGAGGCCAGGTCAAGGAGACGCTCGGGGCAATCCCGCTGCGTTTCCGCCTCTCAAAGCGAATGACGAGTTCGGGGGGCAAGACAGCCCGCTGTACCGACCGGTCAACCGGAAGAGTGTGGTACGAGATCACCGCCTCGGCGACGATGTTGTTCGGCTGCTTCACGGGCGAGGACCATCGGCCTATCACCAATAGCGGCATCACCTGCCGCGACCGCCTAGATGCACTCCAGCGGGTCATGGAACACGAGGTCGTCCACTTGATTGAAATGCTGCTTTGGGGCAAGTCCAGTTGTTCGCAACCCCGCTTCCACTCGATCACCCTGCGTTTCTTTGGCCACACCCAGAACCGGCATACTCTCATCACACCTAAGGAAAGGGCGTTTGTCAAGTTCGGCATCAGACCCGGCGCGAAAGTGCGATTCCGGCTCGACGGCATCGAACATACTGGCGTGGTCAACAGGGTCAGCAAGCGGGCGACCGTCTTGGTCGAAGACCACAGAGGGCAGCGATATAGCGACGGAAAACTCTACCGGAAGTTCTACGTGCCGGTCCAGATGCTCGAAACGGTGGGACAAGGTGTGGATTGATGACGTTGTACGTGCAATCGACCGTGAGTCCGGGCGCGCAAGTCGGGTCAACCACCCCGAAATCCTCCGGGATCGGCGGCTATTCGCTCGCTCGTTGATCAGCACGGGCATTCTCGGGCGCCCAACCGATTCGTGCAACCGCTTCCCCTCCCTGGTTTGGGGTCGCAGCCTGGAATCAGACTACCTGGCCAGCCGCGTCTGTCTGAACCGGCTGGATTCGGCCGGGCGGGCTGGATTTCGCCCGTTGCCCGTGAATCCGCCTCCTAGAACCGGCTTCGCGCTAAATATGCCCCAAAACGTGTCAAGGTACGTGAGATGGGCAGGTAGCCCTTCCATTACCCACTTTCCAATAAGGAGCCGAGTCATGTCCAAGAAGTCCAAGAAGAACCGCAACGGCAACCACACCAACTCCACCCCGCAGCCGGTCCGAATCCGGCCCGAGCAGCAGGTTCATGCAGAGGCCAACCCCGAACCCGCCCGCGGCTGGTTCCCGCGGATTCGCGCGTACGTGGCCGAGTGCCTGGCCGCTTTCAAGCGCGGCTATCAGGAGGGCCGCCGGCAGGCCGGGGCCGCCTACGAGGCGGCGAGGGTCGAGGCCGTCAGGGCGAGGTCGAAGATCGTGGCCGCGTCCGTGATGGTGACGTCGGCGCTCTTCTGGGCGAAGGTCAGGGCGCGGATGGCTGCACCGGTGGTCGAGGTCGGGCCGGTGGTCGAGGGAACGCCAGCGGTCGAGCCCGGGCCGGCATGCTGAACGTGCGAGGCCGCTTCTCGGCCTGGCGAAGCTGAAGGATTTTGGGGCGGCGACAGTGTCGCCCCCCTTTTTAGCTATCAGGGACGACCTGGGACGCCGTAGGAGGCCATTTTGGGGCGTTTTGTGGGCAAGACCTGCCGGCCGATCGGACGCGTATACGGGCTTGCTGGGGGCTCCTGCGGGTTCTTGGCAGCGATTGGTGGCCGTGGGGTTGCGATATTGAAGATTCGGGCCGCCGGGGCCGGATAACCGCTTGGCGAGCCGAAACTCGTACTTGTCTTGGTTCGACCTTCCGCCAACCCACCAAAAAACTGCCGGCTTGGCTGTCGGCGAGCAGCTTCGAGTGTGCCGTTTCCGTAGTCCAACGCGGGGAAACAACAGCATTGACGGCCGATTCCAAGGGCCCGCAATCCACCCCTTCCGGGCTACATCGCCGCGTCCAGCTCTTCACCTGCCCACGAAACTGCCCCGCCAACGGGGGAGTTCCGGCGATTGTTTTGCAAAATTACGGTGCCGGCTGGGGGTCGGTGCTTGACTGGCCGTCGAAGCGTTCCCAAAATGACACGAAGAAATGGCCGTTTCGGTTCGGTCCTGCCGGGGGCGGGGTCGGAACGGCGCGACAAAAGCGAGGGGGCTGCGATGGCTGCCCATCAGCATCAACTCGAGCGTGCTACCTGCAGCAACTGCATCGGGCGTCGCTGTTTCCGCTCCCGGCAGATAGGCGGCGGTGCCTTGCTCGCCCGGAGGCACGGGGCGGGATTTCCAAGACCAGTCGCTCCTCATTTCCCAGGCAACCCGAGGCTTCGGCCCTCGGTGTGCTGGCCGCGGCAAACCGGGCGTGCCGTGCAACCGCAGAAGTCGCCCGCAACGAAACCATGCGGCTTGCCGTTTTTTTCCGGGGTCGGTCCCTGGAAACGGAAAAGTCGCACATTCGCACTGGGCTTTCCGAAGATCGC
>PWXP01000622.1 GCA_003561895.1 Planctomycetaceae bacterium
TCCGTTGGATGGGAACTCCGTTGGATGGGAACCTTGACAGGCGCTGGCGACCCGTTAGAATCCCAGTGGGCACAGTCGCGTCGCCTTGCATACGTCCTAGGGGGTATTGCGCCCCTGTTTTGGCGCAATTTTTTGGTTTAGAATATCCTGGTGGTAAACCGTTATGAAATGCCAGCATTGCAATAAACCGGCCACGTTTCACATTACGGAGTTGACCGGTGGAAAGCCCAAAGAGGTCCACTTGTGCGAGGAGCACGCTCGAGAGTACCTTTCGCAATCGGGGTCGGAGCCGAGCAGTGCGGGCAGTATGGCGGCCGTGCTGGCCCAGCAAATGGCCCAGCAGATGGCGGTCGGTCAGACCGCCGACGAGTTGGCTCAGCTCGATAAGCAGGCGTGCGCGACATGTGGGATCACGTTTTACGAATTCCGCAGCCAGGGCCGGCTTGGATGCCCGAACGATTACGCGAGCTTTCAGGAGCAGTTGGAGCCTCTTTTGATGAACATCCACGGCGAGACGAGCCACACGGGCAAACGGCCCCTGCGCAGCGCCGAGGGGAGCGCCCAGCGGACCCAATTGATCCGTCTGCGCCGGCAGATGCAGGAGGCCATCGGCCAGGAGCAGTACGAGCGGGCCTCTGAGCTGCGCGATGAAATTCGCCGCATTGAGAAGGAGTGCGTCCGTGGAAATCAGTGACCTGACCAATACCAGCGGCGAGTGGCTCCGGGGCGCCGGCCCCGAGGCCGACATCGTCATCAGCAGCCGCATCCGGTTGGCCCGGAACCTGGCCGATTTTCCTTTCGTCTCCCGGGCCAGCGAGCAGGACCGCGTGCGCATCGAAGGGACGCTCCGCGAACGCGTGCTGAGCTTGGAAGCTTCCGGGCACCTCCTCTACGTCGACGTCGAGGAACTCGAACTGCTCGACCGGCAGCTCCTGGTCGAACTCCATCTGATCAGCCGGGAACACGCTGAGAGCCGCGGCTCCCGGGCCGTGGCCATCAACGACCGCGAAACGGTCAGCCTCATGATCAACGAAGAAGACCACCTGCGCGTTCAGGTCATGCAAAGCGGTTTCGACCTGCCCGGCGTATGGACCCAGATCAATCACCTCGACGATCTCGTCGAGGAGCACGTCACCTACGCCTTCGACGAGCGGCTGGGTTACTTGACGGCCTGCCCGACGAACGTGGGGACGGGCATGCGGGTGAGCGTCATGCTCCACCTGCCGGCCCTGGTCATTACCCGGCAAATTGAGAAGGTGTTCCGGAGCCTCCAGAAGATCAATCTGGCCGTGCGCGGCCTGTACGGCGAGGGATCGCAGGCGATGGGCGACTTCTACCAGATCAGCAACCAGGTCACCCTCGGCCGCGCGGAAAACGAACTGATCGACCAAATCCGCGAGATCGTGCCCGTCATCATCGACTACGAGCGCCAGGCCCGCGATTTCCTCGTCAAGGAAAGCTACGAGAACCTGCACGACCGGGTGAGCCGGGCGTACGGCATCCTCCGCACGGCGCAGACGATCAGTTCCGAAGAGACGATGCACCTGCTCTCCAGCGTGCGGATGGGCGTGAACCTGGGCCTGATCCACGACCTGGAAATCCCCACGGTCAACGAGTTGTTCATCTACACGCAGCCGGCCCACTTGCAGAAGCTCGCCGGAAGCGAGTTGGGCGCCGTCGACCGCAATATCGAACGCGCCCGGTACTTGCGGCGCCACCTCAACCGGGAAAACGGCTCCGGCAAGGCGGGCGAGAACTGACCGGGCGCCGGAGGCGACCCCGACCGTAACCATTCGCCAAACTAATCATGCCCTGGTGGCAACTCCCCCTGTTGGAGTTCACGTTTTAGCGTGCAAACGGCGCAGGCGAGGTAGCCGGCACGCTGAAGCGCGAACTGCAACAGGCACGCTGAAGCGCGAACTCCAACAGGCACGCTGAAGCGCGAACTGCAACAGGCACGCTGAAGCGCGAACTGCAACAGGCACGCTGAAGCGCGAACTGCAACAGGTGCGCAGAAGCGTGAGGGCCAACATGAGGAAAGGACTACGATGAGCCAGGCGCCTACCGCAAGCCATACCCTCGACGGTTCACCATGTGGCCACATTCTCGCGGCGAGCGCCGTCTCCGGCGGAAGGGCCGCCCGGTTGGCTGCGTTTGCGCTCCTGCCTGCGTTTGCGCTCCTGCCTGCCTTTGCCGTTGCCATCGTCGCGATGGCCGAAACGCCACCTGCCGAACCGATGTACCTCGGCCCTTCGGCCCTGGCCGTATCGAACGATGAGACGACCCTGTACGTCGCCTGCACCGACGCGGGTCAAGTGGCCTGGGTGGGGCTGCCGGAAGGAGTCGTCGCGCGGCGGGTCGACGTGCCGGGCGAACCGACCGGCCTGGCCCTCGCGCCCGGCGGAAACCGCCTGCTCGTCGCTTGCGCCGCCCCCGAAAGCAAGTTGCTCGTGCTCGACGCCGGCACCGGTGAACGCCTTGCCGCCATTCCGGCCGGCCACACCGCGATGAGTCCCGTGGTGAGCGAGGACGGCCGGTGGGCCTACCTTTGCAACCGGTTCTCGAACGACGTATCGGTGATCGATTTGGAAGCGGGCCGGGAGACCGCCCGCCTGCCCGCCGTGCGGGAGCCCGTCGCCGCGGCCCTGGCGATGGACGGGCAGACCCTGCTGGTGGCGAACCATCTGCCTTTGGCGCGGCTCGACCCGGAGTACACCGGCCACGTGGCCGCGGCGGTGACCGCTATCGACACCCGAACACATGACACCACCACCATTCCTCTCGCCCACGGCGCCCACAGCGCGCGGGGCCTGCACGTGCTGCCCGGCGGCCGGCTTGCGCTGGTCACGCACCTGGTGGGGAACTTCGAGGAAACGCCTTTCCGCGTGGACATGGGGTGGATTAACGTCAACGTGGTGAGCGTGGTGGACGTGCCCCGGGGGACGGTCACCCGCACGATCGGGTTGGACGAGAGGATGTTGGGGGCGGCCAATCCCTGGGGCGTGGCGTCGACGCCGGACGGGGCCCTGGTGTGCGTCGCCCTTGCCGGAAGCGGCGAACTGAGCCTGATTGACGCCCCCGACCTGCTCGGTGAGTTCGCCCGCCTCAGCATGCAACCCCTGATGCGCGCCTGGCCCACCTACGTGAGCCTGGGCGAAAGCTTGTGGCGACGGCATGCTCTGCCGGGGGCCGGCCCGCGCGGGCTGGCCGTGGCCGGCTCGAAGGGTTACGTGGCCCAGTATTTCACCGACAGCGTGGCCGTGTTCGCTCTGCCCGAACGCGCCGAAGAAGCCGGCGGCAGCGAGGCGGCGGCGCCGGTCCGGTCCATTGCCCTGGGGCCCGCGCCGGTGCTGACCCCGCAGCGCTGGGGCGAGATGCTGTTCAACGACGCCACCCTTTGCTACCAGCACTGGCAGAGCTGCGCGAGTTGCCATCCCGACGCCCGCATGGACGCCCTGAACTGGGACCTGATGAACGACGGCATCGGCAACTTCAAGAACACCAAGAGCCTGCTGTTGGCGCACCAGACGCCCCCTTCCATGGCCGAGGGGGTGCGCGCGACGGCCGAGGCGGCCGTCCGCGCCGGGTTCGTGCACATCCTGTTCAGCGAACCGCCGGAGGAGAAGACGGCGGCCATCGACGCGTATCTCAAGGCGCTTCAGCCCGTGCCGAGCCCGCACCTGGTTGGCGGGCGGCTGAGCCCCGCGGCCCGGCGGGGGCGGGAACTGTTCCATAGCGAGGCGGTGGCGTGCCACGTGTGCCACCCCGCGCCGCTGTATACCGACTCGAAGAAGTACGACGTCGGCAGCCGGAACTCCCAGGACCGCACCGACGAGTTCGTCACCCCCACGCTGATCGAGGTTTGGCGGACCGCCCCCTACCTGCACGACGGCCGCTACCCGACCATGCACGAACTGCTCGACGAAGGCAAACACGGCCTCTCGGGCGGCCGCCGCGAAATGTTGACCGACCGGCAGATCGACGACCTGGTCGAGTTCGTTTTGTCGCTGTAGTCCGGATGATAACCGTTCCACCTGAAAGCACTCGTCCGCCTTAGCGAGGCCAGCCCTGCGCGCCGATCAGGGGCACGAATCGGCAGCCCGAGAGGCTTTCGCTGCGGGGCGCGGCGTCGACCTTGCAGATGGCCTCGAGCATTTGAACCCCGCGCCCGCCGATGGGAATGACCACCACGCCCCCTTCGCGCACCTGCTCGAACAGCGCCGGAGGGCAGTGCGAAGCGGCCGCCGTGACGATGATGCCGTCAAACGGAGCCCGGTCCGGGCAGCCCAACGTCCCGTCGCCCACCCGGGCCTCGATGTTCCCATACCCCAACTCGTCCAACACGCGCACGGCCTTTTCCGAAAGCTCGGCATGCCGCTCGATGGTGACGACTTCGCGGGCAAGCTCCGCCAGGACGGCCGTCTGGTAGCCGGTGCCGGTACCCACCTCCAACACCCGCTCCTCGCCCTGCAGCCCCAGCGCCTCGGTCATCAGCGCCACGATGTACGGCTGGCTGATGGTCTGGGCGCAATCGACCGGCAGGGCCTGGTCGGCATACGCCCGGTCCCGCTCGCTCGGTGGGACGAACCGCTCGCGGGGTACTTTGCGCATCGCATCAAGCACTCGCGGGTCGCGGATGCCACGGTGTATCAAGTGCCGCAACACCATAGCTTCACGAGCCGCAGCTTCACGAGCCGCAGCTTCA
>PWXP01000573.1 GCA_003561895.1 Planctomycetaceae bacterium
CCGTCGGCGAACAGGAAGTTGCTCACGCCCGGGTGCCGGCTGCCGAAGCTGCCCGCCACCAGCGGGGGCGGCGGGGCGTCGTCCATCGCCCAGCCGTTCCACCGGTGGCCGAACCCCGCCACGTCGTTGGGCCGCACTACCGGTCATGCGTCTCGGCCACCCGGCTGACCGCCCGCCCTTGGGCGAAGCGGGTTGTGATGGCGTCGTCCGGGGCCAACTCCCGCGCGCTGCGCACCACGGCGCCGTCGGCGCGCTGGGTGACGCTGTACCCCCGGGCCAGGACGGCCAGCGGGCTGAGGGCGTCGAGCCGGGCGGCCAGCTTCTCGGTGCACTGGCGCGCGCGGTCGAGCCGCTGCCGGGCGGCCCGGGCGGCGCGCTGCTCCAACTCGTCCAGCAGGCGAGCGCGGTCCTCGATGAGCCCTCGCGGGCGGCGGAAGACGGCCGAGGCCTTGATGGCCCTCAGCCGGGCGCGCCCGTCGGCCAGCCGGCCGCGCAGCGCGGCGGCCAGGCGGCGGCGCATCTGCGAAAGCGCGGCCCGCAACTCGGCGGCGTCGGGGGCCAGCAACTCCGCCGCTTGGCTGGGGGTGAGCGCCCGCACGTCGGCCGCCAGGTCGCACAGCGTCACGTCGATCTCGTGCCCGACCGCCGAGACGACCGGCACGGCCGACGCCGCCACCGCCCGCACCACCGGCTCCTCGTTGAACGCCCACAGGTCCTCGAGGCTTCCGCCGCCGCGGGCGACCACGAGGCAGTCGGGCACCGGGTTCAACCGCGAGGCCGCCCGCACCGCGGCGGCGATTTCCCCCGAGGCTCCGTGCCCCTGCACCCGGGTGGGGATGATCAGCACGTCGGCCCCCCGCCAGCGCCGGTCGAGCACCTGGAGGAAGTCGCGTACGGCGGCGCCGGTCGGGCTGGTGACCACGACAATGCGGCGGGCGAACTGCGGCAGGGGTCGCTTCCGCGCCGGGTCGAACAGGCCCTCGCGCTGAAGCTTCTCCCGGAGTTGCCGCAGCGCGAGTTCCAGCGCGCCCATGCCGGCCGGCTCGATCCGTTGCACCACAAGCTGGTACTCACCCCGGGGCGCGTACACCCCCAGGTTCCCCCGGCAGAGCACCTCCTGCCCGTCGGCCAGGTCGAACCGCAGCCGCCCAGCCACGCTGCGCCACAAGACGGCGCGGATTTGCGCCCGGTCGTCCTTCAGTGTCAGGTACACGTGCCCGGAACGCGGCCTGGCCAGGCCCGACACCTCGCCCCGCACCCAGACCACCGGAAACGCCGCTTCCAGCAGTTCCTTGATGTGCGCGGTAAGCTGTGAGACGGTCAGCGAGCTTTCGGGCGAGGCCGGCGGGCCGAAAAGCGAGGGAGTGTCGAGCATGGCAAGTGTGGCCTAATCCTTATCGATTGGCGCCGGCCAGTTGGGCGACGGCGTGCGGGCCTCGCGCAGGTATCGCTCGAACCACGCGACGCGCTCGGGATGTTCGTCGGCAATGTTGTTCCGCTCGCCGATGTCTTCGACCAGGTTGTACAGTTCCAGCGGGGCGTCGTGGGCGCGGCGGACCGCTTTCCAGTCGCCCTTGCGGGCCGCCTGCTGGAAGCCGCGCTCGTGGAACTCCCAGTACAGCGGCCGCTCTTGCAGCTCCGGCTGCGGCTCGGAAAGCAGGCTCGGCAGCACGCTCACCCCGTCGATCCCCTCCGGCGCCGATGCGCCGGCAAGCTCGGCGAACGTGGGCAGCACGTCGGCGAAATACCAGATGTCGTCACTGGCGGCGTCGGGCTCGATCCGGCCGGGCCAGCGCACCACCATCACGGTGCGCAGGCCGCCGTCGTACATGGCGCGCTTGCGCCCCCGCAGCGGCCCGGAACTGTCGAACAGGCTGTCGTAGCGGTGGGCGGCGCCGTTGTCGGAACAGAAGAAGACGATCGTCTCTTCGTCGATGCCCAACTCCTCCAGCAGCGCGAACATGCGGCCCATGTCGCGGTCGGTTCGGGTGAGCATGGAGGCGTATACCTTCGCCTGCCGCGGCCAGTCGGCGTCGCGGGCGTAGGGCTCCAGCTCGGGAATCTGGAACCGGTCGTGGGGAACGCAATAGGGAAGGTACAGAAAGAACGGGTCGTCGCCCGGGCCGTGGCGCCGGATGAAGTCGAGCGCGAAGTCGGTGAACAGGTCGTGGGTGTAATGTTCCTCGTTGACGAAATCGCGCCGCGTGCCCGTGTTCCCCTCCAGCACCATCTTTTCCTGGTTGTGCCAGATGTATTCGGGATAGTGGGAATGGGCGCGGCGCTGGTTGAGCAGGCCGAGCCATTCGTCGAAGCCCTGCCGGTTGGGGATGCCCGTGGTGCCCGGTTCGCCCAGCCCCCACTTGCCGGTGATGCCGGTCACGTATCCGGCCTCTTTGAGCACGTCGGCCACGGTGACGTCGTCTTCGCGGAGCGGTACGCGCATCCCTCCTGCGCCGCCGGTACACGGCACGCCGCCGTGGCCGGGGCGGCCCGTGTTCCCGCGAACGGTCGTATGGCCCGTGTGCCGGCCGGTCATCAGCACGCTACGGGCCGGGGCGCAAACGGTCGAGCCGGCGTACGCGTTCGTATAGCGGATGCCCTCGCGCGCCATGCGGTCGACGTGGGGCATTCGGATCAGCTCCTGCCCGTACACGCCCAGGTCGCCGTAGCCCATGTCGTCGACCATCACAAAGATGATGTTCGGCCGCGCGCCGCGGGCATCGGGCGCGTCGGCCCGTGCCGGTGCGGGGGTGAGTGGCCATGCGGCCAGAACGGCGGCGGCGAAGCAGGCGGCAGCGAAGCGCGCCGTTTTAGGAAAGTGTCTTCTCGATAGATTCACCATGATTCATCTCCTATTCGTTCAGCCGGATGGTACGAAACGTCCGCCACCGGCCGGCTTGGCCGGCCCGGAGCGGTGGTCAGTAGGCTATACCATTATATTCGAGTCACTCCAGCGCCATCAAGTAAGCCGGAGCTAAAGCGGAACGGGTCCCGTTTTTGTGAGGACGCCCCACCTTGTGAGCCCCACCTTGTGAGCGGCACCGGCGCTCGCAATAATGCCGACTATGGACGAGGCCCCCCAAACGCCCGATGCCGCGGCTGGCGCCCCCTGGCGCCGGCCCGCGCACTACCAGCCGCTGGTAATCGTATTGGCGGCGGTGGCGGCGGGGATGGCTGCCGACCGGCACTGGCCCCTGGGGGTGTACGTGTGGTGGGCCATCGCCGGTTGGGCCTGGCTGAGCTGGCTGGGGCTCCGGCGGCTGCGGTGCGATACGGCCGCCGCCCTGGTGCTGTTGCCCGCCGTGGCCGCCACGGCCGCCGCGTGGCATCATCTCGACCGGCGCGTGTACTCCGACGACGACCTCGGCCGATACGCCCCCGAGGAGGCCGAGCCGATCGACTTGGAAGCCGTCGTGCTGACCGGCGTGTCCATTCGGCCGCCGCCCCCGTTCGACCCCATGCAGCCGATCCCCACCGGACCCCGGGCGCAGTTCGACGTTCGGCCGATTGCCGTGCGCGACCGGCACCAATGGCGCCCCGCCGGCGGCCGGGCCCGGGTGACGGTGTACGGCGAGTTGGACGCCGTCAACCGGGGCGACCGCGTGCGCATCCTGGGCCGCTTCGCCCGGCCGGCGGGCGCCCGAAACCCCGGCGAGTTCAACTACGCCAACTATCTGCGGGCCGACCGCATCCGGACCCAACTGAGCACGAACTATGCCGAGTGCGTTTCGGTCGTGCGGCCGGGCTCGCGGGCGAATCCGGCCGTATGGCTGGCCCGCCTTCGCCGGCGCTGCGCCGAAGTGCTGCGCCGGAACGTGCCCGAGGGACAATCGGCGCTGGCCGAAGCCGTCCTGCTGGGCGCGCGGGAGCGGATCGATCCGGAAGAGCTACAGCACCTGGTCGAGACGGGCACGGTTCATCTGCTGGCCATCTCGGGGCTGCACGTGGGCATTCTGGTCGGCACGTTTTGGTTCGTGCTCCGGCGGAGTCCGCTGCCGCCGCGGGCGTGCGTGGTGCTGGTGGCCGTCTTGGCGATCGGTTACATGATCCTCACCGACACCCGGCCGCCGGTGGTCCGGGCGACCCTGCTTGTGCTCGTCCTGTGCGTTGCCGAATACTTCCGCCGGCCCGCTGGAGGGTTCAATTCGCTGGCCATGGCCGCCTTGGTCGTCCTTGCATGGAATCCCTCTCACCTGTTCCACACCGGGGCGCAACTATCGTTCGTGGCCGTGGCGGCGGTTCTTTGGGTGGCGCCGCATTGGGTTCAGTCAGATGAGCGGCAGTCCTCGCTTCGGCGCGCCATCCTGGCGGAACTGCCTTGGACGCAGCGGATGCTATTGCTCGGAGCGCGAACCACGGGGCAGGTCGTCCTGATCAGCCTGATCATTTGGTCGGTCACCACGCCGCTGTTCATGGCCCGGTTCCATGTGATTGCCCCCACGGCGGTCCTGCTGAACGCGTTGCTTTGGCTTCCCATGATCCTTGCACTGGTGGGCAGTTTCGCAACGGTGCTTTTGAGCCCTGTGAGCGCGCTGCTGGCCCGGCTTGCGGGCGCGGTGGCCGGCGGTTCGTTCTGGTTCCTGCAAGGGGCGGTGGCGTGGGCGCATTGGGTGCCCGGCAGCCACTTCTTCGTTCCCGGCCCGCCCGCGTGGTGGCTGGCGGGCTATTACGGCGGGCTGGTGCTGCTGGCGGCCGTGCCCCGCA
>PWXP01000082.1 GCA_003561895.1 Planctomycetaceae bacterium
GAGCCCTGGCGGCGGGCGCCGTGTGGGCCCTGGCCCGGCAGTTGTTCGGGCCCCGCGCCGCCCTGGCCGCAGGGTGGGCCACGGCGGTGTACCCGGGTGGGGTGGCCACCAGTGTCATGGTGCTCACCGAAACGCCTTTCGCCGCGCTGATGCTGTTGCAACTCGGCGCCTGGACTGCCGCTTGGCGGTCGGCCGCGGGGCGACGCGCGGTATGGCTGGGCCTCGGCGCCGGCGCCGCCGCCGGGGCCGCGGTGCTGGTGCGGCCAAGCTGGCTGCTGTTCACGCCCGGCGTCGTCGCGTTGGTGTGGGTGGCAGGGTGGCTGCGCGGCGGCCGGCCCGATGGCAGACCGGCCAGCGGCGGAAGTCTTCCCCCCCGCTCGGCGCGGAACGAGTCGGCGGTCGGCATGGCCGTCCTGGCGGCCATGCTCGTGGTTCTCGCCCCCTGGTGGGTGCGGAACTGGCAGGTGACCGGGCATTTCGTACCCACCACACTCCAGGTGGGGGCCAGCTTGTACGACGGTCTCAGTCCGCACGCCACCGGCGCCAGCGACATGGCCTTCGTCCCCCGATTCGTGGCCGCCGAACGACAGCGCGACGCCCACGCCGAGCCCCCGCTTGAAGTCCGGCTGGACCACCGCATGCGCCGCGAGGCTCTCGAGTGGGCACGGCAGCATCCCGGTCGGGTAGCCCGCCTGGCCGCGGTCAAGTTCACCCGCATGTGGAACCTGTGGCCGAACGAGCCGGAACTGTCCACCTGGCCGGTCCGAATCGTGGTGGCCGGTACCTACGGGCCTATTCTCATCCTGGCCCTGGCCGGGGCGTGGCGAACGTTTCACCTCGGTTGGCCGTACAGGGTATGCTGGCTGCCGGCCGCCTACTTTACGTTGCTTCACATGGTGTTCGTCAGTTCCATCCGTTATCGCGAGCCGGCCATGTTGGCGCTGGTGATCCTGGCGGCAGGAGCCGTATTCCCCGACAAAACGGAAACCCAACCGCAGCAGGAGGCTCGGTAACCATTCTCGCCCGGCTGGTCAATTTCTCCTGGTTCTGCTTCAAGTGGGGCGGGCTGATCGGGGTGGTCGGCGCGGCGGCGGTCGCGCTGCACTTCTACCAGAGCCGGCACGACGAGGTGCGGCGGCGGGTCGAAGCGACGCTCGCGTCGCATTACCCGGGCCTACGGGTGCGCGTCGGGTCGGCCCAGATTGTCGAAGGCGAGGGAATTCGCGTGCGGCGGCTGCAAATCATCGAGCCCGGCGCCGAGGGCCCACACGCCGAACTGCTGGCCGTCGACGAGATGACGTTGGTTTGCGAGACCGACGTCCGCCGCCTGCTTTCCGGCGACCTGAAGGTGCAGTACCTGCTGGTGCGCCGGCCGGTGCTTCGGGTGACGCGCCGGCGCGACGGCTCCTACAGCGCGGCGAAGCTTCTGCCGCTTCCCCGCCTGAGCGACGATCCGCCGGAAGTGCGCATCGAGGGCGGCACCGTCGAACTGTTCGATCCGCTGCGCAACCCGTCCAGTACGCTCACCCTCCGCGACGTGAGCATGGTGCTCCACCCGCCCGAGCCCGACGCGGCGGCAGGCTCGCGGGCGCGGAAGTTTGAGGGGACGCTGGGGGGCGACCATTTCCAGAGCATGGCCCTCCGGGGGGCGATCGATTCCGAAACGCAGACGTGGGAGGTGGGAGGGGTTGTCGAGGGGCTCTCCCTCTCGCCGCAACTCCGCGACGCCCTGCCCGAGCCCGTGGCCACCCACCTGCACGCGGTCGACGACGTCCGCGGCCAGGTGAGCTTGACCTTTCGCACCCGCCGCGACCCCGGCGACCCGCAACTCGGACGATTTGCCGTTTCCGGCCGGCTCCGCCAAGGGCGGATCGACGACCGCCGCCTGCCCTATCCGCTGACCGACGCCCGGGCGACGTTCCGGGTCAGCGAGGAGGGCTTTGCCATTGACGACCTGACGGCCCGGGCCAACGAGGCCACGCTGCGCGTCTCTTGCCGCCGCAGTGGGTTCGGCCGCCTCGCGCCCATGCAGGTTACCGCCGAAATTCGCCAGTTGGAATTGGGCCGCCCGCTGATCGACGCCTTGCCCGAGCCAATGCGGGACCAGTGGCACCGCTACCGCCCGGCCGGCCGGATTGACGTGGACGCCGAGCTGGCGTTCGACGGCCGCGCCTGGGTTCCGAACGTGCAGGCGCGGTTGCTCGACGTTTCGTTCACGCACATCCGGTTTCCCTACCGGCTGGAGCAGGGGGTGGGCACCGTGCAATTGGCCGACGGCAGGGTCGAAGTGAACGTTCGGGCCTACAGCGACACCGAGCCGGTGCGCATCGACGCCGAGATCACCGACGCCCTGGACGGCCCGCACGGATGGCTTCGCGTGCAAAGCAGTGCCATCCCGCTGGACGAGAAGCTGCTGGCGGCCCTTCCGGGCGGCAGCCGGGAGGTCGTCCGCTCGCTGCAGCCGCGGGGCACGATTCGCGTCGACTACCGGCTGTGGCGCGAGCGGGCGGAAGCGCCCATGGAGCAGCACCTAATCGTGGAGTTGAACCGCTGCGCCCTGCGGTTCGACAAGTTTCCCTACCCGGTGCGCGACATTCGCGGCACCATCGAAATGCGCGACGGCCGCTGGCAGTTCCGCAACTTGGAGGGCCGCAACGACACGAGCCGGGTGACCGGCCGGGGCCACTTCGAGCCACGGGCGGAGGGGCGCGAGTTCCGGCTGGCGCTGGAGGCCACCGACGTCCCGCTCGAAACCGAACTGCGCGACGCCCTGCCGCCCAACGTGCGCACCCTGTGGGAGGACCTCCGGCCGCGCGGCGCGGTGGACCTGGCCGCCGAGGTCCGATACCTGGCCGAGACGCGGCGCCTGAGCCTGACCACCCGCGCCCGCCCACGCCCCGACACCGCCTCCCTCCACCCGGTGCGGTTCCCCTATCGCATGGAGAAGCTGCAAGGCGAAATTGTGTACCGCGACGGGCACGTCTCGTTCGACCGGCTCGAGGCCCAGCACGGGGCCGTCCGAATCAGCACCGCCGGTGACTGCGAAATCCTACCCGACGGCCGGTGGCTGCTGCGCCTCAGCGGCCTGTCGGTCGACCGGCTCCGGTTCGACCGCGAGTTGGTGCAGGCGCTGCCCGCGGGGCTGAGGAAATCGCTGGCCGGGTTGAATCCCACCGGCGTGTTCAACCTTCGCGGATCGGTCGATTTGGAGGGCGGCGCCCGGGCCGACGACCGGGTGCAGGCGTCGTGGGACCTTCGGGTGGGCTTCCACCAGGCGGGCATCGACTGCGGCGTGAAGCTCGAAAACCTGCACGGCGGCCTGACGCTGGCCGGCCGCTACGACGGGGCGCGCCTGGCGGCCGCGGGCGAACTCGACATCGACTCGCTCACCTACAACGACTTCCAGTTCACGCAAGTGACCGGCCCGCTGTGGATCGACGATCAGCAGGTGCTGCTCGGCTCGTGGGTCGAGCGGCGGCGCGCGGCCGACCAGCGCAGTTCCGTTCGCGCCCGCCCCGTGTCCGCCGCGCTGTTCGGCGGCATGGTGTACGGCGACGTCTGGGTCACCCTGGGCCCCGTCCCACGATGGGGCGTGCATGCTACGCTGGACCGGGCCGACCTGGCGCGGTGCGCCCAGGAGGTGCTCACCGGCGAGCGCACCTTCGAAGGCAAAGTGGACGGGACGCTCGACCTCCGCGGCGCGGGACCGAGCACCAACGCCATGGTCGGCCACGGCGCCGTCCACCTCGACGGCGCCGACGTGTACGAACTGCCGCTGATGGTCGCCCTGCTGAAAATCCTCAGCGTCCGCCCCCCCGACCGCAGCGCCTTCAGCCAAAGCGACATCCGGTTCCGCATTGAAGGGCAGCACATCTACTTCGACCAGATCGACTTCAGCGGCGATGCCATCAGCCTGCTGGGCAAAGGCGAGATGGACTTCCAGCAAAACGTGCGCATGGCGTTCCACGCCATCGTCGGCCGCGGCGAGCTGGACGTGCCGGTGCTCCGGCAGCTTGTCGGCGGCGCCAGCCAGCAGATCATGCTCATTCACGTAACCGGCACCCTGCAGAATCCGGAAACCCACCGCGAGGCCTTCCCCGGGGTGAACAAGGCCCTCCAGCAACTACAGCACGACCTTCACGGCGCGCCCGAACCCACCGGCTGGTTCCCGAGGAACCTCTTCCGTTGGTGGTGACGGTCGGCTCCGCCCTTGCCGCGCAACACGGGTACGAAGTGTCGCACGGCCTCCGTGTGCCTGCGCACGCCGCGCTCGGCTCGGCTGCACGCTGCGCGCCGGAAGCGCGGCCTGTGAGTAGGTAGGGTGGGTCGAACAAGCCGCTTCTTTGGTGGGGCATCGGTTTGGTGGGGCATCGGTCGCTAATGTCGGCGTTTTTCCAGGCATGCGGCTGCTTTCCAGGCATGCGGCTGCCAAATCAGCTTGATTGCGGCTTGTGCGGACCCACCAACAATATACGCGACCTCGAACCATTCCTACGTTTATGAACAAGCGGGGCTAATCCCCAAGAACAGGGGGTCTATGCACGTTCGCGTAACGCCGACAACCGGAGCAGACCACAAGGAACCACCCATGTGAGCTTGAGGTATATACCCAAACGGCCCCCTTTAGGCCAAGTTGGTCAGTCCACGGAGTTTTCTCTTGACACCGGAAGCCTGGGCAATCAAGATAAAA
>PWXP01000474.1 GCA_003561895.1 Planctomycetaceae bacterium
CCACCGGCAACGGCGAGCACGGCGAGATCAACCAGGGCCGCCTGCTGCGGCTGCGCGTGCGAAACGGCGAGGTGGTCAGAAAAACGGTCGTCGCCCACTCGATCAGCCACCCGAACGGCGTGCGCGTGCGCGACGGACACGTGTACGTGACCGTCAGCATGATGCCGAAGGTGCAGCGCGACGACGGCCTGCTCACCAGCGGCGTGTACCGCTTCCGCCTCGACGACGAGAACATCGCCCTGACCAACACCCTCGACGACGACAACCTGCTGGCCAGCTTCGTCACCACCAACCGCGACGTCCAGTACGGCCTCGACGGGCTCGACTTCGACAGCCAGGGCAACCTGTTCCTCGGCAACTTCGGCGACGGTTCCCTGCACAAGCTCACTTTCGACGACGAGGGCAACGTGGCCAGCAACACCATCTTCGCCCAGACCGACTTCGACACGCCCATGGACCACCCCCGCTTCCGGGAGAAAATGGTCCGCGCGAAGATGCGGAGCATCGACGGCATTTGGATTGACGAGAACGACTACATCTACGTGGCCGACTTCTCGAACAACGCCGTCTGCCGCGTCGACCCGGAAGGGAACATCACCGTCCTGGCGCAAAGCCCCGACACCGACGGCGCCGACGGCGGGCTGGACCAGCCGGCCGAACCGATCATCTGGCAAGGGAAGCTCGTGGTCACCTGTTTCGACGCGGTCGTGGGCAAGGACAAGGTGAACACCGGGCACGACGCGCCGCACACGATCGCGTATATTCCGTTGGATTAAGATCGCCGATGCCTTCCTGCCGGAAACGCGCGCTGCTGGCGCCGGCCTACTACGCGCACCGGATGCACCTAGTCGTCGGCCCCGGTGGCGGTGTGCAGGATGACAGTGAAGGTGGTGCCCTGGCCGAGGGCGCTTTGGACGGTCATGCGGCCGCCCATCTCGTTGATGAGCATGCGGCAGAGTCCTAGGCCGAGGCCCGTGCCGCCCGCCTCGCCGCGGGTGGTGTAGAAGGGCTCGAAGATACGTTCCATTTCGACGCGGGGGATGCCCACCCCGGTGTCGCCCACCTCGACGGCCACGCAGTCGGCGGTGTCTTCGTCGGTGCGGGCCAGCGCGTAGCTGCGCAGGGTGAGGGTGCCGCCGCGGGGCATGGCGGCCAGGGCGTTGGTGCAGAGGTTGAAGAACACCTCCTGGAGCGTGTAGTGGTCGCCCAGCACGAGCGCGACCTCGCCCAACTCGGTCTCCACGCGGATGTTCGGGCCGTGGTGGGTGCCCAGCACGGCGAGGGTGCCCTCGATGGCGCGGTTGACGTCGGTCGGGCGGAGGGTGATGCCGCGGGGCCGGGCGAAGGCCTGGACCCGCTTCGCCGTGCGTTCGATCCGTTCGAGGGCTTCGGCCATCATCTGGATGTACTCGGTCAGCCGCAGATCGTCCTTCACCCGCTCGCCAACCCGCTGCAGGCAGTTCTGCACGCCGTCCAAGGGATTGGCGATTTGGTGGGCGATGCCGGCCACAAGCTGCCCGATGCCGACCATCTTCTCCTTCTGGCGGAAATCGGCGAACGCGCGGTCCACGTAGTGATGGATCGAGGTGGTGAAGTACACCGACATCCCCATGGTGCTGGCGAACGCCACGAACAGCCCCACCAGGTAAAGGCCGTCCACCGTCCGCGCCGTGGGTGGGCCGGCGTCGGTCGGGTAGCGCAACGGAAACACGGGAATCCAACCCGCGTGCTCCAGCAGCAGCACGGCGCCCACCAGACCCACGGCCATCGCCGCAACCAGGTACGGAATCCACCCGTGCAGGTACATGCTGGCGATAATCATGTGAAACACGAAGAAGAACAGGAAGGGGTTCCGGGAGAGGTCGGAAAAGTACAGCAGGAACGTCAGCGCCACTAGGTCGCAGGCGATCTGCCGGAAGATGCTCCGGTCGACGTTCAAGTCGCCCGCCAGCGTGCGTCGTTGCGACCATTCAAACACCAGGTTGTAGGACGCCATACCCCCCACCACCAGGTAGAGCGGCAGCGGGTGCACCACCACGCCGAGCACCGAGGAGGTGAACCACACGGTCAGCAGCGCGGCCGCGCAGGCCAGCCAGCGGAGGCGAATGAACCAGCGGGCGCCTTCAGGAGAAAGTCGCATGGGACGCTCAGTCGCCGGGCGGCCGCTCCTCGGACGGGCACAGCGCGACCGTGGCGGTTCGGCGGTCCAAGTCGAGTGTCACGATGATGGTATCGTCGATTTGAACGCCCTGCTTGCGCAGGAAAGCGCCCAATCCCCAGGCGCGGCCGTCCTTGGTGGCCAGGGCGCCGATCACGTCGCCTTCCGGGCCGACCAACTGGAACCGTCCGCGAACCACGTCCTTCAACGCGGCGGGGATGGTGATGACGGCGTATGTGCTCGCCGCCTTGGAAAGCCGGTACTTCAACCATACGCGGCCGTCGCCGGTGCGGCCGTGGCTTTCGAGAACCCGGTGGGCAAGGCGGCTGGCGCGCCTGCGGCTGGAAAGCGACTTCAATTGCCCGGCGGTGGCGCTGGCGCCCAGCAGCCCGTACACGCTGTGCCCGAACTGTGCGATCACCGGCGACCACGCCAGGAAGGCGTGGAAGCTGAACCGGTTCATGCCGCCGGAGACGCACAGGTCTTCGAGCTGTCCGCGGTCCATCACCGGGCCGTGGGTCATGAGGGTTTCCACCAACCTGGCCTCGACGCCGGTCAGCGCCTTTTTCCAATCCTTGGGGGGATCGCCGATGATCCGCTTGCCTTCGACGCGCACCGCCGGCAGTTGGCGGCAGAACTCCAGCAGCACGCGTTCCGGGGGCACTTCGCGCCACAGGCGGCGGTTTCGCCGCATGGCATCCCGCAGCACGCCGACGGACACCTCGCCGGCCACCGACAGCACTTTCTCGATCGTCTTCGGCAGCCCGTGCTTCGCGATCGAACCCACCCGGAACCACCGTTCCTTCCGGTCGAGCCAGACGAAGCCGGGCAGCGCCTCGACGGCGCCGGCGACCACCTGCTCTTTCGAGCGGCCCCGGACCCGCTGGGCCACCTGGCCGCACACGTGCTCCAAGGTGGCAATGCCGTGGTAGTAGATTTCGCGGCGGGCCACCTCGATGGCGGTGGCTGCGAGTTCGGCGTCGCCCTCGGCCACGACCAGCCCCACCCGGCGCCGCCGGGCCATGCCCAGCCATTCCACGGAAAATCCCACGGGCCGCTGCAGCAGGGCGGCGGCCACGACCAGCCCTTCGACCCCCATGCCGACCGCCGTGAGGCCCTCGCCGGCCAAATGCAAAGCCATTTGCGGCGCCGCGCACGGCGTGCGCCGCTGGACGAATGCCAAGGCCCGCTCGACCACCGGCGCGAAGATGCGTTCCGGGTGCTTGTGCCTGCGGATCAGCTTCGCGCAGATTTGCCGCGTGCGCTCCCGGGTGATGCCGAACCGGTCGCCGATTTCCGACAGCGTATGCTGCTTGCCGTCGGTCCAGCCGTAATATCCCAGCAGGATGTCCCGGTTCCGATCGACGACGCCGGAGGCGAAGATGCGGATCAATTCCTCTTCGATGGTCAGGTTGGCGGCGTCTTCCATTCCCGCACAGAGTTGGTCGATCTGCCGGGCGGCGAAGCCGGGGTCCGGGGGGACGTGGCGGCGGCGCAGCAGGCGTTTGGCCAGATCGGCCGCGGTGGTCGCCTCCACGTCGAGGGCACGAATCGTCTTGCCGAAGCGGGGGTCGTCGGCGTACACGCGCGCGGCTTCCGGCAGCGCCGCCAGGCGCTCCGCCGCCGCCGCGAGCCGGGGATCGCCCTCCGACTGACGCCCCAGAACCGTCTCCAGCGCGCTGAGCAGGTCGACCAGGCACCGGGGACCGAAGGACCGGAGGCTGAGGACCTCGCCGATGGTGTGGTCGCCCAGCGAGGCGAAGTCCTTGTCGAACCCCTCCCGCGAAAGGCACAAGTACGTGCGGTGCTCCAAGGGGAGGTCGCCCAGGCGCATGTCCTTCGGCGGCCGTGGGCATTGCGTGTCGTCGAACGCCCGCCGCGCGCAGCCAACACCCACCCGCTCCACCACCAGTTCCGCCAGGGCGGCGACGGCCTCTTCGGGAAGCGATTCCCACGTGCGCTCGTCCAGATCGCAGAGGCGCAGGGGCGAATCGCCCGACGCCGGCTGCAACCGATTCGGTATCGGCTCGATCAGCACCCTGCGAAGGGTGGCCGGCGCGATGCGCTCTCCATAGCGTGGGTAGTGGTTTACCCCAAGACGGGTCGACATGAGATTGCTCTGAAGTGCTTTGGCTCGTCCGCTTCTAGGTGCAGGCCGCTCCAATGTAGTAGGCACATGCCGTTGTGCCGTCCCCAGGAAAAGCAGTCTGCACCTAGAAACGGAAGAACCAGTGCTTTCCGGCCGGGCGCACCGTGCGCCAAGCCACCGGTATTGTAACCGATAGACCGGCTATTGAAAAGGGGTGCAAGACGAAACTGACCCAAAAGCAGGGTAATCAGCCCGGCGGCCAGCCCAAGGGCCGACCCGCGAGGACGTGAAAATGCACGTGCATTACTTCCTGCCCCACCTCGGCGCCGCAATTGGCCACCACCCGGTATGCCCCCTCGATACCCAGCGTCTTCGCCACCTTCCCGACTGCCAGCAGCAGGTGCCCCGCCAGAGCGTGGTCCGCCTCGCTCAAATCGTCGAGGGTCGGAATCTCCGCCTTGGGAATCAGCAGCACGTGCGTGGGAGCCCGGGGGTTGATGTCGCGGAAGGCCAGGCAGTGTTCGTCTTCGTAGACGATGTCGGCGGGTATCTCGCCGTCGATAATCCGCTTGAAAACCGTCTTTTCCGCCATGGTCACTCCTCCAACTGGCTGAGTTCAATTGCCTCATCGACGAGCAGGGCGGGAATGTCGTCGACGATCGGATACAGCACCGCCCGGTCCTCGCGCACCAGCCCGCCCTCGAGCGGCTGGGCCACCTCTTGCCCCGCCCGGTTGCGTATCCGGTTGGCGGCGATGGCCCGGTTCAACCGCTCGAGCAATTCCGGTTCCGCCATCGCCAGCGGGGTCCGGCTCTCCGGGCACACGAGCAGTTTGAGCAGTTCGGCGTCGATCATAGGTTCTGGCATTACCGGTTTGCGGCGAACGGTAAGCGTTCCCGGGGCGGAATCAGCCGCAGGGCGCTAGCCCCGGTTCGCTTGGCTTGAAACGAGAACCGGACGCTAGCGCGTTGCGGCTAATTTCCTGCCGCGGCCGAGCACGGGGACGATTTCCGACCCGTGGGCGGTTACCGGCGAAGACGCACCATTATGCCCGATGGTGCACGCGCTTGCAAGCCCCCGCGTTCAGCGCGAGGTCAAGAAATCGGCGTTTTTGCCGGAACTTCTGCCGCCCTTTCCGCGTCGAAATAAGAAGAACTTGGGCTCTTCCGTTTAAATAAGAAGAACTTGGGCTCTTCCGTTTCTAGGTGCAGACTGCTTTTCCGGGGGACGGCAAAGCGGCGCGTGCCTCCTACATTGGCCAGGCCTGCACCGAAAAACGGAAGAGCCCGAACTTGGTACACGACCCCCGTGCGTTTAGCCCTACAGGAGGCTTCTATGCGACCCATTGGAACTGTTTTGCTCGCCGCCGTTATGTTTTGGGCCTTAACGCCGGCCGTTCGCGCCGACGAAGCGCCCGAGCCCCCGGATCCCCCTCCGGCAGAGGTCGTCGACCGCATGAACGCTTTCGCTCTCGACCTGTACGGACGCCTGGCCGGCGAGTCGGACGACAACCTTTTCCTGTCGCCGGCCGGCATCTCGACGGCCCTGGCGATGACTTACGCCGGGGCGCGGGAAAACACCGCGGAGCAGATGGCCGCCGCCCTGCACTTGCCGGAGCGGAACGTCCACGAGGGCTTCGGCGGGATGGTCGAGTATCTCAATGCCCTGGGCGAACAGGAGGAGTTCGACCTGACGATGGCCAACGCCCTGTGGGGGCAGCACGATTACGCCTTCCGGCCGGAGTTCACCGAACTGCTCGCTGCGCACTACGGCGCCGGCCTGCGGCAGGTCGACTTCCGCCGCGACGCAGAAGCCGCCCGCCAACAGATCAACGCCTGGGTGGAGGAGCAGACGAACGAGAAGATTCAGGACCTGATCCCCCCGCGCGTGCTGACCGCCTATACCCGCCTGGTGTTGACCAACGCCATTTACTTCCACGGTTACTGGCAGGAGCAGTTCGACCCCGACAATACCCGCCCGCGGCCGTTCACCACCGCCGCCGGCGAGGAGTTGGAAACGCCCATGATGTTTCAGGAAGCCGAGTTCCGCTATGCCGAGGACGACACGGCCCAGTGCCTCGAAATGGGCTATGCCGGGGGCGACATGGCCATGACCATCCTCCTGCCGCGGCGCAAGGACGGGCTGCCCGAATTGGAAAAGGGCCTCGACGCAGCCGCGCTGCGGCAGTGGACCGGCAGGCTTCGCACCCGAAAGGTGAGGGTGTACCTGCCGAAGTTCTCGATGACCACGCAGTTCCAACTGAAGCCCGTCCTCGCCGCCATGGGCATGCCCGACGCATTTACCGCCGGGCGGGCCGACTTTTCGGACATGGACGGCACGAAGGAGCTGTTCATTCACGAGGTGGTCCATAAGGCGTTCGTCGACGTCAACGAGGCGGGCACCGAGGCGGCGGCGGCCACGGGCATTGTCGTCGGGGTGACGGCGGTGCCGCCCCCGCCGCCGGTGTTCCGCGCCGACCGCCCGCTGCTGTTCCTCATCCGCGATACCCGGTCGGGCGCGGTCCTGTTCGCCGGCCGGCTGAACGCCCCGGCGCCGTAGTGTATGCGCAGGGGACAATCCTATTTGCGCGGCCGGAGCGGCTGGCCTATTGGGCACATCGCCCCTTGGGCCGCGAAAATTGGGACAGTCCCCTGCGAACGGTTACGCCCACGGAACAGAAACCCACAAGAGTGCGGGAGGATTGGCCGATACAAGGGTTGCCGCAGCCGGTAACGGCCTTGCCGGTCCGGGTGGTGGGGATACCGAGCGGCCGGAGTTTCGTCCGGGCGCCGGGACGCCCCGGCGTTGCGGTGCCACGGCAGGTTTTTGGAAGGGACCCCGGCGGAGGCTCGGAAAGGGGGCCGGGCGAACACGCCTCCTGGAAACGCAAGTGCTTTGAGAATAAGCACTTAAGATGCACCGCCCCCTCGCTCATTATCTGGCCTTTACTTGCGACGGCCTTGTCGGCAGAATACCGCTTCTTCCCCTCTAGGCGACGGAATGCCTGGAGCGGTCAAGTCGTGTCGGCAACCCTGGGGGAAGGGGAGTCGGCGGAGCCACGACCTACTCAAACAGCAAGGAGTGCTGAACGTGAAACGACCCAACGGGTTCCTCGTCCTTGTGGCCGCGACGCTCCTCGGGAGCCTTCTTGTCGGTCACCTCGCCGCCCAGGCGCCCCGCGCTCCCGCACCCCAGTCTGGGGGGGCCATCGCCCTGGTCGACGTCAACATGATCTTCAACAACCATCAGCGTTTCAAGATGCAGATGGAGGAAATGCGCACCGACGTCGAGCGGGCGGAAGCGACCGTGCAGAAGGAGCGCCAGGCCATCCAGCGGCTGGGCGAACAACTCGAACAGTACCAAGGCACGCGCGACTACCGGGCCATGGAGCAGGACATCGCCGAGCGGCAGACGAAACTTGCCATCCAGGTGCGCAGGCAGCAACGCGAGTTCCTCGAACGTGAGGCCCGAATATACCACAATACCTACAAGGAAATCTGGCAGGCCGTCGACTACTTCTGCCGCAACCAGAATATCGCCATGGTGCTTCGCTTCAATCGCGACCCGGCCGATACCTCCAAGCCCGAGGAAGTGCTCCGCGACATCAACAAGCCGGTCGTATGGCACCGCAACGGCTTGGACATTACCGACAGGATCCTTGCAGACATCAATCGCGACCAGCATCGCGTGGGGCAACCGCCCAGCGACTCCCCGGCGGGCCGAGGACCGTTCCAGCGTTAGCGCCTTCGGGGTCGTGCCCGACGCCGCGGCCAAGGAAGGCCGCCGGGGCCACGTCCGCAACTCCATCCCACGCAGTCATGGAAGGCTGACTCTTTTCCCATGTTGAGCGTTCGTAATCAGCGCACCCTGGCAGGCCCCGCGGTGGTCGAGGGGATCGGCTACTGGAGCGGGCAGGACGTCTCGGTCGAGTTCCGGCCGGCGGCGTCCGGTTCGGGCATCGCTTTTGTCCGCCGCGATCTTCCCGGCTGCCCGCGCATCCCGGCCACCATCGAGTGCCGCTCCGACACACCCCGGCGGACCACGCTTTGCCGGGAGGGGGCCGGGGTGGGGATGGTCGAACACATCATGGCCGCCCTGGCCGGTCTGCGGGTCGACAACTGCGAGTTGTGGGTCGACCAACCCGAAATGCCCGGCTGCGACGGCTCCGCACTGCCCTTTGTCGAGGCCATGCTGGCCGCCGGCGTCGTCGAGCAGGACGCCCCGCGCGAGCAATACGTGGTGCGGAACGTCTTTCGCCTGGGCACCGAGGACGCTTGGCTGGAAGTCGGCCCCAGCGGCGGAGAGAAGACCATCCTCCACTACGAACTCGACTACGGCAGCGGGAACCCCATCGGCCGCCAGAGCCTGGAGACGGTCGTCTCGCCCCGCTTCTTCCATTGCAACCTCGCACCCGCCCGGACGTTCATGCTCGAAATCGAGGCCGACGCCCTGCGGGCGCAAGGGCTCGGGCAGCGGGCCACGCCGAAGGACCTGCTGGTATTCGGGGCCGGCGGGCCCATCGACAACCGGCTCCGCTTCCCCGACGAGTGCGTCCGCCACAAGCTGCTCGACCTGGTCGGCGACCTCGCCCTCTTCGGCGCCGACCTGGTGGGCCGGTTCCACGCTTACCGGAGCGGGCACCGTTTGAATGCGGAAATGGTCACCGCGCTCCGCCGGCTGCAGGCCACGCCGCTGCGCGTCGTGCGTTCGGCATAATCCGCGTAAAGGAATCCTACCATGACCATTCGGATTGCTGAATACGCCTCGATCGACCCCCAGGCGCAAATTGCCGAGGGAGTGGAGATCGGCCCGTTCTGTGTGATCGGTCCCCACGTACAAATCGGCGAGGGGACGCAGTTGAAGAACAACGTCACCCTGATGGGTCGCGTGACCATCGGCCGGAATAACCATATCTATCCCGGCGTGGTCATCGGCGGCGAACCGCAGGACATCAGCTATTCGGGGCGCGAGACCGAGGTGATCCTCGGCGATCACAACGTCATTCGCGAGTCGGTCACCATCAATCGCGCCTCGGAAAAAGAGGACGGCATCACCCGCCTGGGCGACCACAACTTCCTGATGGCCTGCTCCCACGTCGCCCACGACTGCAAGCTCGGCAACCACATCATCCTTGCCAACAACACGCTTCTGGGCGGGCACGTCCATATCCACAACTACGCCTCCATCTCCGGCAGCGTGGGCGTCCACCATTTCGCCACCATCGGAAGCTACTGTTTCGTCGGCGGGCTCAGCGCGGTCCGCCACGACGTGCCGCCCTACATGCTCGTCGACGGCACCCCCGCCAAGCCGCGGTGCGTGAACGGTGTCGGGCTGCGCCGCAACAGCTTTTCCTCCGAGGTGATCGATTGCCTTTCCGAAGCCCACCGGCTGGTGTACCGGGCCCGGGTCGGCATCGACAACGCGTGGGAAATCCTCCGTTCCTCCGGAAAGCTCATTCCGCAGGTGAACCACCTGCTGACGTTCATCCAAGCGCAGCACGAGGGCCAGCACGGACGCGGACGCGAAGTGAGCCGGCGGGCCGCGTAACTGCCCCAGAGGACCCGCATGCCCCGAAAACTCAAAACGGCCGTCGTCGGAGCCGGGCGCCTCGGCCGTTTCCACGCCCAGAAACTCGCCGCCTCGGAACGCGTCGAACTGGTCGCCGTGGCCGACCCCGCGCCGGCGAACCGCGAACGTGTGGCCGCCGAGTGCGGCTGCGCGGCGTTTGCCGACCACACGGCTCTGTTCGGGCACGTCGAAGCGGCGGTCGTCGCGGCCCCCACGAAATGGCACTACCTGCTGGCCATGGACCTGATCGAGCGGGGCATTCACGTGCTGGTCGAGAAGCCGCTGTGCGCTTCGACAGCCGAGGCCGACGAACTGGTCGACGCGGCGCGGCGCCGCGGCGTGGTGCTCCAGGCGGGCCACGTCGAGCGGTTCAACCCGGCCTTCCGCGCCGCGGCGCAGCACGCCGCCGAGCCGAAGTACATCGAAACGCTCCGGGCCTCGCCCTTCACGTTTCGCTCGACCGACGTGGGCGTGGTGCTCGACCTGATGATCCACGACCTCGACCTGGTGCTGGCGCTGGCCGGCTCGCCGGTGCGGCGGGTAGAGGCCCTGGGGGTTTCGGTGGTGAGCCGGCACGAGGACGCGGCCAACGCGCGCATCGAGTTCCAAAACGGCTGCGTGGCGTCTCTTTCGGCGTCGCGGGTCAGTTACGCCACGGCCCGGCACATGCAGGTGTGGACGGCCCGGTCGTTCGCGGCGATCGCCTTCGCCGCCCGCGCCGTGCGCGTCGTCCGGCCCAGCGACACCCTGTTGCACCGCGGTTTCGATCCCGACGCCGTACCGCCCGGCGAAACGGAACACTACCGGGAGCGGTTCGCCCGGGAGCACCTGCCGTGCACCGAAACGTCGTTCGACGCGGTCGACGCGTTGGCCCTGGAGTGCGACGACTTCGTCCGTGCGGTCCTCGAAGGCGGTTCGCCGCTTGTACCGGGCGAGGCGGGGCGCGACGCCCTGGCGGTGGCCGAGCAGGTGCTGGCCGTGGTGGCCGAGCACGCCTGGGACGGCACGCCGGAGGGACGTGTCGGCCCGCGCATGGAGCCCGGCCCCGGCGTCCTACCCGCGCCGCATTTCTCCTTCCCGCCCGCCGCGGCGCCGCTGCGCAAGGCGGCCGGTTGACGCCATCTCCTCCGGGTACGCGCTGGTGCCCGTCTGCCAACGCCCGCCGAACGCCGCGCGCCGGTGAACGGTCGCGTCCATCCTACCGCGCGGCGCGTTACTTTCCACCGCCGCAACCGTTCACGGGGCGGCGCGGGCTGTTTTCTCCGCTCGATGCGAAGGGGACAGTCCCCCTGTGAACGGTTACCCACCGCCAAAGGCCAGGCGGTGCGAGTCGCCGGCGGCGGCCCGCACGATTGGCAAAAGCTTCAGAACCGGCCCGAGAAAGTTGCAATTTACCCCCCAAAACCGGGTTCGTTTTGCCGAAAGGCCGCCGGTAACCTAATGTTTCGATGGAGGAGGGCGTCGTAGCGCCACCTGTTCCCGCCACCCCTGCCGCAGGTCGGGCTGCCCGGATGGCAATCCAGACCGTCGGCAATCGGTTTTCGAGGTTATCGATTGGTTATGCTTACGTCCGACACCATGTTGCAAGTTGTTCCGACCCGGCCGGCGCCGTCGCAATCGCCGCCCCGGTATTCCCAGCTTGACCAGGTCGTCCGGCGCGGTTTCGGGAGAACGCTTGGGTGGATTGACGGCTCGACGGCTGAGATTCTCGCGTTCCCCGCCGACGAGCCGATGCGCGATTGGGATCTGCGCGCCGAGCTATGCCGCGAGGTGGCCCGCCGCGGCCGTCCCGAGTTCCTCGACGACGAGGACCCCTTCCTCACGCTGGCCCTCCCCTTGCCGGCGCCCGACGGCGAGACGCTGGTGGCCGTGGGAACGTTCGTCGGCCGCAGGGTCACACTGCGAGAAGACCTGACGCAAGCGGCCAGCCTTCTGGGGCTGGACCCGCAAACGGCCGCTCTGTGGGCGGCCCGGCAGACGCCTTGCCCGCCCGAAGTGCTGGAACGCCTTGCCCGGCTCGTCCACGCGCAGATCGGCTCGCAAACGCGCATTGGCGAACTCGAACGGGAGGCGGCGAGTCTTTCGGCGAACCTGGCCGGCACCTACGAAGAGATCAGCCTGCTGTACCGGCTCACGCAGAACCTGCGGATTTCCCAGCGCGATGAAGACCTCGGCCGCGTTGCCCTCGAGTGGCTCGGCGAGGTCGTGCCGGCCGCCGGCCTGGCGATGTACCTGACCTCCCTGCGCGCCCCCGGCGCCGAACTTCTCGCTCACAACGTGCGCACACACCCGGTCCTGGTAACCCACGGCGCGTGCCCCCTCGACGTAGACCAGTTCGACCAGTTGGTCCGGTTGCTCGGGCCTACTGCGGTAAGCCAGCCCCTGGTGGTCAACCATGCGGGGGCCGGCCGGCCCGGGTGGTCGCTGCCGCAGGTCCGGCAGGGGATCCTGGTCGCGCTGTCCGAGGGCGACAACCTGTTCGGTTGGCTGGCGGCGCTGAACCATAGCGGCGGGGGCGAATTCGGCACCATCGAGGCCAACCTGCTCAGCTCGGTGGCGGCCATCCTGGGTATTCACAGCGGCAACATCGAGCTGTACCGGCAGCAGGCCGAGCTGCTCACCGGCGTGGTGCGCGCCCTGACCTCGGCCATCGACGCGAAGGACCCCTACACATGCGGTCACAGCGACCGGGTGGCCCGCGTGGCCGTGCGCCTGGCCGAGGACCTGGGCGTTGCCGGCGAGCCGATGAATACCATCTACCTGGCCGGCCTGCTGCACGACATCGGCAAGATCGGCGTGGAAGACGAGGTGCTGCGGAAGCCGGGCAAACTGACCGACGCAGAGTACGAGCACATCCAGCGGCATCCGGAAATCGGCCACAAGATCCTCCGCGACCTGGGCAAGCTCGACGGCGTGCTGCCCGTCGTCCTGCACCACCACGAGGCTTGGGACGGGCGCGGCTACCCCCGGGGCCTCCAATGCGATGAAATCCCCTTGGCCGCCCGCATTGTCGCCGTGGCCGATTCGTTCGACGCGATGGGCTCCGACCGCCCCTACCGTAAAGGGATGCCGGGTGAGAAGATCGACGGCATCTTCCGGGGCGGCGCCGGCCGCCAGTGGGACCCCGAAGTGATCGAAGCCTTCTTCCGCGCCCGGGCCGACATCGACGAGATCGCCCGCGACGAACCGGACGACGTCCTCGCCGGAATCGCCCAGTATTCTCGATAGCGGCGCCCCGTACCAAGGCATCGCATTGCAGCGGCCGAGGTAATCCCCCTGCTGCGTGCCCTCAAGGGATGGCCGGCTCGACGTGCGTGCGGCACGGAGCCGGAGGGCCCATGCCCATCAGACTTCGGTCAATTCCAGCCGCAGGCCCAGGGCCTCCGCTACGGCCTGCACGCTGGAGAGCTTCGTATCGCGGCCGTATTCGATATCGCGAACCGTGCTGGGGTTGGAGATACCGGCTCGCTTCGCCACGGCGTACCACGTGAGCCCCTGCGCTTCGCGCGTCGCGCGAATCTGGGCGGCAATGCCTTCGGTGGCGGGCCGCAGCCGCGGCGGATCGCGCGGCGGGAACTCCTGCAACACCTTGTCGCGCATCGCGTGCAAGCGCATGCTTTCTTGCGTGTCGGGCCCGCGACGGCGAATTCGACCGGTGATCTTCCTTCTGGCCATATCCTTGTTCCTTATCGTTCGGGCACTTCGTAAGCCGTCACGGGGTAAATTGCTTCCCAGGTGACTACGGTATCCCGCGTACAATGGGCGGGCCCAGCCGCAGGCCCAGCCGCAGGCACCGGGGTGCCCGGGTCGCGCATGTTGCGGCTGAACACCTCGTAGAAATCGGCCAAGAGCGGCTCGCCGCCCCAGTGGACCGTAAACGGCTGCTTTTGGCCTTTGCGCACCTGGTTGCGGGCCTTCGCCGGCAACTGCTTCCAAAGCTCCTCGACCGTACCCGGCAACGATAAACGCATATTGACCTTCGCGGTCGAGTAATGGTTCAGCCCCGGGTGCTTCCGTAGCGTCTCCTGCCGCAACTCGAGGTATTTGACGTCCAGGGCGTCGGCCAGTTCGACGGCCGCTCTGGGCGCGCAAAAAGGCGACGAAGGCCGTCGACGGCGACCGCCTCAGGGGCTACCCAAGAACGCCCGTCTTTCCAAATCCCCGCCTTCCGCCCGGCTCATTCCGGAAACGCCAGCGCGCCGAAGGCCGCGGCGCGCGGCTCCCGCGGGCGAAACCGGTTGCGGGCCGGATCGGTCAACTGCGGATCGACCCCGTACACGCCCCCCGTCTCCTGCGACGGCAACTCTGGCTCGCTATCCTCCGGCGCGTCTTCGCAGTACCACAAGTTGTTGGCGAACACGAACGACTCGGGTTCCGTTTCCCGCCCGATGTTGATCCATTCCCACCGGCTCAACTCCGCCTTGCGGAACACCACCAGGTTGTGCTCGAACCGCCCGTTGCGGCACCGGACGAACCGATCGAAGTCACTCATTTCCTGGAGGATGCGCAGGATCCACCGCTGCGGCCGGTAGATGGTGTTGTACCGGAACACGGCGCCGTCGATGCCGGCAAACGCCACCGCCGCATCGCCGCCGACGAACGCGCAGCCCTCGACGACGATGTCTTTGGCTTCGTAGCCGGCGTCTTTGGGGCGGTAGTACGCGAGCCCCGTCGAGCCGCCCACGTTCACCGCCCGGCTCTTGACATTGCGGAACAGGCACCGGCGGATGGTAATGCGGCTGGAGCCGCCTTTGGTCTTTACTCCATTCGCGGAATCAAACCCCTCCTTCCCCAGGAACACGCAGCGCTCGATCAGCCCGCGGTGGCACCCCACCATGTCAACGGCCTCCCCGCCCCAGCCTTCCACCCGGCTATGTCGCACGACGAAATCGGTAATGCCGGACAGCTTGATGCCGTCGTGGTTGCCTTTCGGCCCCACGTCGTATACGCGGATATGCTCAAGCACCACGTGATGCGTGCCGGAGGTGAGCGTGGCATCATCGAAGGTGCCGCCGTCGTCCACATTGATGCCGTTGCGGCTCGGCCCGCGCACGTCGATGTGGCGCAGCGTAACGTGCGAGCAGTTGCTCAGGTGCCAAGCCTGCGAGCCGCCCTCGAACCGGGGCGGGTCGTCGGGGTCGGCGCCTTCGATGACGATGGGCCGCGCTGCCGTGCCGTGCAGGTCCTCCACCCACAGACCGGGCTTGTAGCGGCCGGGCGCAATGCGGATGCGCGTGCCGGGCTGCGCCCCGCGCACCGCCGCCCGCAGCGCCGCGTCGTCGGCCACCTCGACAATCTGCTCCGCCGCGGCCCACCCCGCCGCTCCGCCAAGAATCAACACCGCCAGGCAAACAGCCGACACTACACGAGCACGCCACATAAGAACTCCTCCATTGTGCATTTCAGATTTCGGGTTTCGGATTTCATTCGTCATTTGAATTTCGTCATTCGTCATTCCGCCCCCGGGTGTCCGGGTCGGACTTCAGCAGGCTCCAGAATCAGATTGATGTCTAACAGGTAGTCAATCCCATTCATCGCGCAGTCGTTCTTGTAGGGCCGCCGGCCAACCGGCGAATGCCGCCGAGTTTTCGAGGCCGCCCCGCAGGGCGCTGAGCGGAATTGCCGAGTTTGAATGCGCCGTGCTCTACAGTCACTTCGAGCGGGTCGTGGAGTCCTGCCTCGGTAAGTTGCCCGCTGTCGATCCATACACCCCGCTGGACGGCTAATAGTGTTCGTTCGCTCATGACGCTGAGGGTCAGGGGGGGACGATTGTGGATTTCAGATTTTGGCTTTTAGATTTTGGCTTTCGGATTTCCTTCCGCCTTGGGCTTTCGACATTGGGCATTCACCTACCGGGTATCAGGTGAAATCCAAGGCCGACTTGCAGGAAGTGGTCGTCGTCGCTGAGCACCTGGCCCAGGCGAAGCTCCTGCATGACGGCTATTGAGGTGAGATCGGTAAACGATATCGAAGGCTTGTCGTCAAAGCGTTGGCGAAGCTGCCATGCGACGGCAAAGCGTTCTGCCGTGACGGGAACGATAGTAAACCGGCCGATGCCTTCCGCCGTAAGCAGCGTGTGCACGAACCGCGTTGCCTCTGCGAACGTCTCCCGCCGATAGAGCAGCGTGATCAACTCGTCCAGAACATAGTCGGTCGTGTAGATTGGCGTCCTTTGGGACCGCAAGGAACGAAACAAGCGGGCTACACATCGGGGTGACGCGCGTCGCCCCGATGGCCCAGCGCCATCCCGCCCCAGGTGTCGATAAATGTAGCTTCGTTATTCACGGGTAGGGAGTCCCGTCGGCATATAGCTCACGATCGATCTGCGGGCCGGAGAGCGATGGTCCGGAAAGGGCGCCGGCCAGGTCAAGCAGCGGATCGTGGGCCGATGGCGCGGGGGTAGCGGACGCGGCCGAACGAATTCGGATTTCACCGGCCTGCACCGCAATTTCCAGCGGCGCTTGCAGCCCGGCCTCGGCCAGCCGCTGCTGGTCAATCCAAATGCCATGTTGAAGCGTTGCCGTGGTTCGCTGGGTCATCGGAGGGTTCCAGGTTCGCAGTGTCAGGGGTCACGCGGGAGTTCGACGTTCGACGTTCCCAACTCCCATCTTCCCAGTATAGCCGCCGTGTCGCTGCGCGGGAACCGCACGATGCGGGCGGCCAGGTCGTCGGTGACCGGCAGGGGCGCGGCGGCGCAGCCGAGCTTGCGGCCCATGGGCGAGCTGTGCAGGGGGAAGTTGCTAGTTGCTAGTTGCTAGTTGTTAGGTGGGGACGATTCTCGATTTCGGCTTCCTGACACCTGAC
>PWXP01000177.1 GCA_003561895.1 Planctomycetaceae bacterium
TCGGGCGCATCCGGGAAGACCTGTCTTGCCCGAACGGGCTGATCTTCTGGTGCGTCAGCGACAACCTCCGCAAGGGCGCAGCCACCAACGCCGTGCAAATTGCCGAACTGCTGCGGGCAAAGGCCGGGAAGTGCGCCGCTTCCAACTGACCCTCGCCTACGACGGCACGGCCTACGCCGGTTGGCAGGTGCAACCGGGCCGGCCCACCATCCAAGAGGCCCTCGAAGCGGCCGTCGAGAAGGTGACCGGCCAGCGGGCGCGCACCATCGCCAGCGGCCGGACCGACGCCGGCGTTCACGCGCTCGGGCAGGTGGTCGCCTTCGCGGCCGACGCGCCGCTAAGCTGCGAGGTGCTCCGGCGGGCGCTCAATGCGAACCTGCCGCGCGACGTCGCCGTGCTCGAGGTGGCCGAAGCGCCGGCCACGTTCCATCCCATCCGCGACGCGCGGCGCAAGCGCTACCGCTACGTCCTCCACGACGGCGCCGTCCGCAACGTCTTCGCGCTCCGCTTCGCCTGGCACTACCCCTACGGCCGGCTCGACGCCGCCGCCATGCAGCGCGCCGCCGAGCCCCTGCTCGGGCGGCACGACTTTCGAAGCTTCGAGACCTCCGGCGCCGAACGCAAGACCAGCGTGCGCACCGTGTTCGACCTGGCCGTGTGCCGGGCCGAGGCCGGAGCGGGACCGCCGCCGGCCGCCCCGGCGCCAGCCGGCACCCGCGACGACTGGGTGGTGCTGGAAATCGAAGCCGACGGGTTCCTGTACAATATGGTTCGGGCCATCGTGGGGACGCTGACCGAGGTGGGGCGCGGAGCCCGGCCCGAGCACTGGCCCGCCGAGGTGCTGGCCGCCCGCGACCGCCGGCCCGCGGGCCCCACCGCCCCGCCGCAAGGGTTGTTCCTGGTGAATGTCGCCTATTAGACCCGGCCGCCCATGCGCATCGCTCACGTCATCACCAGGCTGATCCTCGGCGGGGCGCAGGAGAACACCGTCCTGTGCTGTGAAGACCTGCTGCGCCGGCACGGCGACGACGTGCTGCTGGTCACCGGCCCGCCGCTCGGACCCGAGGGAAGCCTGCTGCGGCGCGCCGAGGCATCGGGCGTGCCGCTGCGGGTGATCGACTCGCTCCGCCGGCCGGTCCACCCGTGGCGCGACGCGCGGGCGTACGTGCAACTGAAGGCCATCCTCCGCCACTTCCGGCCCGACGTGGTGCACACCCACAGCGCGAAGGGCGGCATCCTCGGGCGGGCGGCGGCGTGGGCGCTCGGCGTGCCCGCGGTGGTGCACACGGTCCACGGCGCCCCGTTTCATCCGTACCAGAACCGCGCGGCCCGGGCCGCCATCCGCGCCTGCGAGCGCTGGGCGGCGCGCCGGTGCCACGCCATGGTCAGCGTGGCCGACGCCATGACCGACCTGATGGTCGAGGGCCGCGTGGCGCCGCGCGAGAAGTTCACCACCATCCTCAGCGGCATGGAGGTCGAGCCGTACCTCAACGCCGGCGTGCACCGGGAGCGCGTCCGGCGCGAGTTGGGTTACGCCCCGGAACACGTCGTCGTGGTCAAGGTCGCCCGCTTGTTCCACTTGAAGGGGCACGAGTACCTGGTGCGGGCCGCCCCGGAGGTGGTCGGCGCCGTACCCGAGGTCCGGTTTCTCCTGGTGGGCGACGGCCTGTTGCAGGATCGCGTGCGGCGGCAGATCGAGGCGGCGGGGCTTTCCGGCCATTTCCAGTTCACCGGCCTGGTGCCGCCGGAACGCATTCCCGAGTTGCTCGCCGCCGCTGATCTCGTGGTCCACGCCAGCCTGCGCGAAGGGCTGGCCCGGGCGCTGCCGCAGGGCCTGATTTCCGGCAAGCCGGTCGTCAGTTTCGACGTCGACGGCGCCCGCGAGGTGGTCCTTCCCAACCAAACCGGTCTGTTGGTGCCGCCGAAAGACGCCGGCGCCCTGGCCGCGGCGCTGGTGCAATTGGCCGGCGACGCCGATCTGCGCCGCCGGCTCGGCGAGGAAGGGCACCGCCGCTTCGCCGACGCTTTCCGGCACGAACGCATGACCGAAGCCATTCGGCGGCTCTACGCGAAGCTGCTCGAAGCCCCGCCACCGGGTCCATAAATCGCGGTGCCGCAGGCAGTGGGGTGAGCGGCTCGGCCGCCTTCGGGTGCAGGAACGAGCCTGCAGTTGGAGTTCACGCTTCAGCGTGCGAATCAAGCAAGAGCGGAATCCCGCACGCTGAAGCGTGAACTCCAGCCGTCCGACCGCGTAGTCGCCACAAGTCCGTTCCTGCACCCGCCACCTTCTGCGCGGCAACGTCTTGCAGGTGGCAGGCGCTTCCTCTTCAGTCGGCGGCGAGCAGAAGCACTACGTGCCCGACTCCATCGTCCACCTCGACGACGGCCGCGGCTCCGCCGACCCGCTACAGCTTATCGTCGAAGTGACCGGCCAGGCCCGCCCCGACAAGCAGGCCAAGACCGACACGGCCGAGAAGCTCTGGGGGCCGGCCGTCAACAACGCCGCGCAGTGGGGCCGCTGGGCGTTCGTGGAAATTACCGACCCGTGGGACGCGATGGAAGAGATTCGCGAGATGGCCGGGCTGGCCCAGCACGGTGGCAAAGACGCGAGCCGGCCCGCGAGGGTGCGTCCATGCCGAGCAAAAAGATGCTGTGGCGTTGTTTCGGTTCTTTGCCCTAAAACATGGTAGACACGGTACCAGGGAACCTCGTTGCCAGATTGAAACTCGAACCTTCCCACGGAAAAGTGAAGCCGACGACGCGTCCGTCGCGACCGGATAGTCATCACACGTGGTGGCCGTACCGCGACACCGATCGAGCTTCCGGTTTCGTGGCTGTTGTTGAGGATGCAAGTGATGGACTGGACTCCTGACGGCAAACAACTACCTCATGACTTCCTGGGAGATCTCCAACCGGAAGACGTTCTGGTTGATTATGAGGGCCCCAGGTCGTTCACGGCGCGCGATCGGTTGGGCGACTTGCTGTTCGCCCACCAATGCGGCGAATCGGAGGAGGTCTGGCGCTACGCGGTGGTTCCGTTTACAGAAACACTCCTGAAGGAACTGACGCAGGGGCGTCTCGATCTTTGGTCGGCGTTGTCGCAGACGAGACTGTGGTTGGCCGATATTTGCCAGGATGGCGCCGTAACGGCTTGTGTGTCTTCTTCCTTGCGGCAAGTGCCCGAGACTTGCCGCCCGCAGCCCGGAGTCATGATCTATCCGGAGCATGACCCGTGGATCCGAAGGGCAAGCTTTTTCAAACGGATGACACATGGGACAAGATGGCCGACTTGCTGCAATGGGGATTCCGCCAGATTGCCGAACGTGATCAGGGTGGAGAACCGCCTTTTGGCAACCAGCAGACGCAAGAGGCCGCCATCAAGGCGGTATACGCTCTCGCCCCGCCTGCAAGAGGCAATGTGAGTGACACCGAAGTTTCCGGCCAAATCGTCCGTACGCCGAGCCTTCGCTGTCGCCTCAATCGCGATGCTCGAGTGAAATTAAACCATCGCCTCCGGCAGGTCCACGAAGTGCCGACAGAATTTGAAGTTGCCGAGAACGAAGGTTACATCACGGAATTGGATCTCTTGGGGCATTTGACACAATTTTGCGCATCGTATACACTATCAGCACACGCGAAGGCCAGTGCCCCGCGAACACATGGCAACCCTCAACCCCCGGAGCCACCACCATGTTTCGATGCCTGCTATCCGCTTTGCTGATTGTCGTGCCCCTGGCGGTTTCCGCCGCGGCCGACGAGCCTTCCAGGCCGAACGTCCTGTTCATCGCGATCGACGACCTGAACGACTGGGTGGGCACCCTGGGCGGCCACCCGATGGTCAAGACGCCGCACATGGACGGCTTGGCCGACCGCGGCACCGTGTTCCTCAATGCCCACGTCCAAAACCCGATCTGCAACCCCTCGCGCACGAGCTTGATGCTGGGACTGCGGCCGTCGACCACGGGCGTTTACGGCTTGGCGCCCTGGTTCCGCGACGTCGAGGCCTTGCGAGATCGCGTTACCCTGCCGCAGCACTTCGCCGCGCACGGCTACCGAACGCTGACCACCGGCAAGGTGTACCACGGCGGTGCCGGCGGCCCGAAGCGGCGCTTGCAGGAGTTCGACGTGTGGGGGCCGCCGGGCGGGATTGGCGTGCGGCCACCGGAGAAGCTCATTCCACCCACGCCCATGGGCAACCACCCGCTGATGGACTGGGGCGTCTTCCCCCACGACGATGAAGACAAACAGGACTACATCGTGGCGAGTTGGGCGATCGAGCGGCTCCGTGAAATGCCCGACGACCAGCCGTTCTTTCTGGCCGTCGGGTTCTTCCTGCCGCACGTGCCCTTGTACGCCACCCAGCAATGGTTCGACCTGTACCCCGACGACGACAGCATCCTGCCGCCGGTCAGGGACGACGCCCGGGCCGACACGCCGCGGTTCTCGTGGTACCTGCACTGGCACCTGCCCGAGCCGCGGCTGCGCTGGGTGAAGGAGAACGACCAGTGGCGCAACCTGGTGCGGTCGTATCTGGCGTGCACCAGCTTCATCGACGCGCAGGTGGGCCGCCTGCTCGCTGCTCTGGAGGAGGCCGGCTTCGCCGAGAACACCGTCGTGGTGCTGTGGAGCGATCACGGCTACCACCTGGGCGAGAAGGCCATCACGGGCAAGAATACCTTGTGGGACCGCTCGACGCGGGTGCCGCTGATCTTCGCCGGCCCCGGTGTGCGACCGGGCGCGCGCACGAACCGGCCCGCGGAACTGCTCGACATATATCCCACGCTGGTCGAGTTGTGCGGCCTGCCAGCCCGCGACGACCTCGAAGGGCTCAGCCTCGTGCCGCAACTGAAGGACCCCGACACGCCGCGCACGCGCCCGGCCATCACCACGCATAACCAGGGCAACCACGGCATCCGCAGCGAGCGGTACCGCTACATCCGCTATGCCGACGGTTCGGAGGAACTGTACGACATGCAGGAGGATCCGAACGAATGGGCGAATCTTGCCGGAGAAGCGGAAATGGCGCCCATCCTTGAGGAACACCGCCGGTGGTTGCCGGAGATCGACCTCCCGCCGGCGCCCGGCAGCCGCCACCGCGTGCTGACCTACGACCCGGCCACCGACACGGCCGTGTGGGAAGGCAAGACCATCCGGCGCGGCGACCCCATTCCCGAGTAACCGAAGGAGCCAACCCCATGCGATCGTCTGCACCCATCCTCACCGGCACGGCCTGCCTTTGGCTTGCCGTCGCCGCGCCGTCGCCGTCCACCGCCTGGGCCGCCGACCCCGCCCCGGCCGACGGCCCGAATATCCTCTTCCTGTTTTCCGACGATCAGGCATACGAGGCGCTCGGCGCGGCGGGCCGTGTCGATATCGACACGCCGAACCTCGACCGGCTGGCGTCGCTCGGCGTCCATTTAACCCACGCCTACAACATGGGCTCGTGGAGCGGCGCCGTGTGCGTTCCCAGCCGTGCCATGGCGATTACGGGGCGCAGCTTGTGGCGTGTGCAGCCGATCCACCGCCAGATGGACGCCGAACGGGAGGCCGGCCGGCTCTGGCCGCAGCTACTGAACCGGGCCGGCTACCGGACGTATTTCACCGGAAAGTGGCACGTTGCGACCGACGCCGGCAAGACGTTCGACGTGGCCCGAAACGTCCGCGGCGGTATGCCTCGCATTACGCCGGAGGCCTACAACCGCCCGCTGCCCGGCCAGCCCGACCCCTGGTGCCCTTCCGACCCGGAATTCGGCGGCTTTTGGGAGGGGGGAACGCATTGGAGCGAGGTGACGGCCGACGACGCGATCGGCTTCATTGCCGAGGCGCAGCAGGACGGCAACCCCTTCTTCATGTACATCTCCTTCAACGCCCCGCACGATCCGCGGCAATCGCCGGAAGCGTACGTCGACCGGTACCCGCTGGACCGCGTTCCGGTACCGGACAGCTTCCTGCCATCGTACCCGTACAAGCGGGAGATCGGCTGCCCGCCCAGCCTGCGCGACGAGCGGTTGGGGCCCTTCCCCCGCACCGAGCATGCCGTGAAGGTGCACCGGCAGGAATACTACGCCATCATCACGCACATGGACACGCAAATCGGCCGCATCCTCGACGCCCTGGAGGAATCGGGACAGTGGGAGAATACGTGGATATTCTTCACGTCTGACCACGGGTTGGCCGTCGGGCATCACGGGCTGTTCGGCAAGCAGAACATGTACGATCACAGCGTGCGCGTCCCGCTGCTGGTGGTCGGGCCGGGCGTGCCGGAAGGCCAGAAGATCGACGCGCCCGTGTACTTCCAGGACATCATGCCCACCACGCTGGAACTGGCCGGCGTGCCGGTGCCCGACCACGTCGACTTCCACAGCGTACTGCCGCTGCTGCGCGGCGAGAGCGACGCGCACGCCTACGAGTCCATCTACGGCGCCTACCTGGGCGTGCAGCGGGCGATCACCCACGACGGCTGGAAGCTGATTGCGTATCCCAAGGTGCCCATCGTCCGGCTGTACCACGTGGCGGAGGACCCGCTGGAACTGGACGACCTGGCCGGCGACGCGGCGCAGTCCGGCCGGGTGAAGCGGCTTTTCGCCCGGTTGCTCGCGTTGCAGAAAAAGTTCGACGATTCGCTGGACCTTCGGGCGGCGTTTCCGGATTTGTGAGCGCCTTCCAGTTTTGGGGGTTTTCGTTTCTAGGCGCACCCTTGTGGAGCTATTGGTAGTCATTGCCCTTGTCGGCATCCCGATCGCCTTACCGCGTCATGCTGGCGTAGCTCTGCCGGGTGTTGTCGGGCGACGGCGGAATTCCGATCTTTTTTTTGCTGCGCTATGGCTTGCTGTTCCGCAAGTTTTCCATGCTCGCGCCCCTTGCTCTGCCTTCGGCAATCGTTATAATTGTCTATGCGTTGGTGGTGTTGCCGGCGCGCGGACGGCCGAGCCGTGCGAGGACCGCAAACCTCGGCCAACGGAACAGAGGATCGGAGGAACCCTGTTTTCTGGAAGAGAGGTTGCAGCTATGAAGAGAGCTACGTTGTGGATGGCAGCCGTCGCGACGGTGATGATGGTGTCGCCGACTGCTTGGGCCGCCGTAGTGTGTTGTGCGCCCTGCGTGCAGGTGGCCAAACCGGAACTCGAGTGCGTGGAGCGGGTCGTCCACGTGCCGCAGTGGGTGCTCGAGACCCGCACGGTCAAGTGCGTCGAGTACCGGCCCGAGGCCCGGGAAAAGACCATCACCGTGATGAAGACCGTACCGGTCCAGAGGGAAGTGGAGCGGCGGTACACGGTGCTGGTGCCCCAGATCGAAACGGATACGGTAACGTACACCGTGGCCGTGCCGGTGTGGGAGGAAAAGGAGGTCGAGTACACGGTACTGGTTCCCCGCAAGGAAGTCAAGGAAGGGGTCCGCAAAGTTTGCCGGACGGTGCCGGTGACCGAAACCCGCACGGTCGTCAAAGACCAGGGGCACTGGGAGGAGCAGGAAGTGACGGTGCCTGTGGTGCGGCATGCGGCGTTTCAGGCGCGGCGGATGGCGCGCCGAGCCCGGCGGCTGGGGTGCTGCACGCCGCACGTGGACCCCTGCCAGGTGTGCGAGGTGACCCAGGTCCGCAAGGTCTGGGCGCCCGACCTCGTCGAGGAAGAGGTCGAGGTCACGGTCATGCGACGCGAGGTGGTCGAGGAGCCGTACGAGTACGCCGTCCTCAAGCATGAACCGGAAGTTCGCACCAAGACCGTCAAGGTGTGCCGCACGGAACTCGAGGAACGCACCAAGGAGGTGCGAAGGAAGGTGATGGTGCCCGAGGAGCGGGTCAAGACGCTCACCTTGACCTCCTACGAGCGCGAACCGGAAGAGAAGACCGTCACCTACACCGTGCTGGTTCCGCACGAAGTGGAGCGGGAGGTGCAGGTTCGGGTGTGCCGGATGGTGCCCAAGACGGTGAAGCAGTGCCAGTGGGTCTGCCCGTAGGCCCGCCGGAACGGCCGCGAACGGTGCTTGCCGGCGTGTAGCAACCGAACCCCGGCAGCGAAGCCACAGGTTTCGCTGCCGGGGCCTTTCCGCTGCGCGCTCTGGACATTCCCCCTTACGCCGCGAAAATTGGGACACTTCTCCCATGAACGGTTACGTCGATCCCGAGGAGGAAAGCGTGAACTCCAGCGGTTGGAAACGGCCCGCCTTGTTTTCCCCGCTGGAGTAGGCCACAATGGCATGGCGTGGGGCCGTGGAGCCGTCGATCCCGTTGACACCTTCAGGCGTCTGGACCCCGAGCGGAGTTGCCCGATGCTCGCCAAACTACAAACCTTCTCGCTGCTGGGGATCGACGCCCTGCCGGTCGAAGTGGAGGTCGACGTCTCGCCGGCCGGGCTGCCGAAGACCGTCCTGGTGGGGCTGCCCGAGGCCGCCGTCAAGGAGAGCACCCACCGGGTGGAGCGGGCGATTGTGAACTCGGGGTTCCAGCTTCCGCAGAATCGCGTGGTTATCAACCTCGCCCCGGCCGATCTGCCGAAGGACGCCGCCTCGTTCGACCTGCCGATTGCCTTGGGCATCCTGGCCGCGAGCGGGCAGATTGCCGCCGACCGTTTCGACCGGCACGTGGTCGTCGGTGAGCTGGCGCTGGACGGCACCATGCGGCCGGCCAAGGGCGCGCTGTCGATGGCCATGGCCGCCGTCGAGCAGGACCGCGTGGCCGGCCTCCTGGTGCCCGCCGACAGCGCCGCCGAGGCCGCCGTCGTGGAGAACATCCGCGTCTTTGCCGTCAGCAGCCTGGCGCAGGCCGTCGGGTTCCTCTGCGGCGAGATCGAGTTGGAACCCGTCCCTTCCCGGGTCGAGGAGCTGTTCCGCGAGTTGGGCCGGTACGAGGTCGACTTTGCCGACGTGCGGGGCCAGGAGATGGCCAAGCGGGCGCTGTGCGTGGCCGCGTCCGGCGGGCATAACCTGCTGATGGTCGGCCCGCCCGGCTCGGGGAAGACCATGCTGGCCAAGCGGGTACCCACCATCCTGCCCGACCTGATACCCGGCGAGTCGATCGAAACCACGCGCATTTACAGCGCGGTGGGCCGGCTGCGGCCGGGCCAGCCGCTGCTGGCGGTCCGCCCCTTCCGGTCGCCGCACCATACTATTTCGAACGCCGGGCTGGTCGGCGGCGGATCGGTACCCACCCCGGGCGAAATAAGCCTCGCCCACAACGGCGTGCTGTTCCTCGACGAGCTGCCGGAGTTCAACCGCACCACGCTCGAAGTGCTTCGGCAGCCGCTCGAAGACGGCACGGTGACGATTTCGCGGGCGCTGAACAGCACGACGTTCCCGGCCAACTTCATGCTCATCGCGGCGCTGAACCCCTGCCCCTGCGGCTACCGCACCGACCCGCGCCGCGACTGCCACTGCACCCCGCCGGTAATCGAGCGGTACATGAGCCGGATCAGCGGGCCGCTGCTGGACCGGATCGACATTCACATCGAGGCCCCGGCGGTGGCGTTCCAGGAGCTTTCGTCCACCACCTCGGGCACCTCCAGCGCCGAGATGCGGCAGTACGTCGGCTGCGCGCGCCAGCGGCAGACCGAGCGGTTCCAAGGCTGCCCGACGCGGCACAACGCCGACATGCCCCACCGCCAGGTCCGCCAGTTCTGCCGCCTGGACCGCGAGGGGATGAACCTGCTGAAGGGCGCGATGACCGAGATGGGCCTCTCCGCCCGCGCACACGACAAGATCCTCCGCGTCGCCCGCACCATCGCCGACCTCGACCAGATTGCCGACATTCAACCGTCGCACTTGAACGAGGCGATCAACTACCGCATTCTCGACCGGCAGCTTTGGACGTGAGGCAGCCGTTCAGGAGCCGGCCGGGGGCAGGCCCCGTGAACCGTTACCGCGGGAGCGGCTACGGGAACTCCGGCAGCCGGGACGGGTCGCACCCGGCATCGCGGCCGTTGCTGGCGGCAGCGCGGGCGGGGTTCGCCGCGTCAGCGGCAAGAGCGAAATCGGCAACCCGGATACGGTGCGCCGGAACCGTCCGGTCCGGCGCCTGCCGCCACACCACCCGCTGAAGCGACGGCAGATTCTCGTCCTCCGGCCCCCAGTACGACACCCAGGCGTCGAAGTCCATCACCACGGGCGGCTCCTCCTCATCGTCGCCGCGGAGCCGCCAAAAGGCGCCGATCTCCTCGTAAAAGTTGCGGTTGCCCTGGAAGCGGATTCTTTCGCGCGGGTCATCGCCTTGCTCGGCGTGCTGGTCTACCAGCGGCACGTTCGGCCCGCCGGCCACGATGCTGTCGCTCAGCACGATCGACGTGGGCAACTGGCGCCGGGCCGGCTGCCGCTCGGTCATGGCCACCAGGCCGCCGCCGAGCAAGGCCGTCAGATGGCGCAGATTCAGCGTGGCCGCGGCGCCCTCGGCAGGGGCCCGGTTGCCCGCCGCTACCGACAGAAGCTCCTCGCTGGTGGCGAGCAACCCGTTCTCCCACTCGAGTGCAACCGCCTGGTACGCCTCGGCCCGCAAGAGCACCGCCTGCCCGCGCACCGCACAATCGGCCAGTTCGATCGCAGCCGGCGGCGCAGCCGGCTCGGAATCGCCGGCCGCCAGCCGATCGGTGCCGGGGGCGGGCCGCGTGCGAAAGAAGGCGACATTGGAATGATAGGCCCCATGATCGTCCGAGGCATTCGGGATCGACAGCGAGCACTGCCGCAGGTTCACCCGCGCACCGCCGGCCACCTCAAACACCGACCATTGCTCGGCCGGCACGTCGCGGGAAACGTCGAGTTCCAACGCGAGATTCACCAAAGCCAGTTCGCCCGACGTCACCGCAACCATGCTCCGCGGCTGCTTTACCGGATGGCTGTCGTCGGGCCGGAAAACGACCACCGGCTGGAACCCATCCCCTCCGCGGATGGTCAGCCGGCGATGGGCCAGCTTCAGCGGCGCGTGCTCGCGGGGGCCGTCGTACCGCAACTCGATGACGTCGCCCGTCTCGGCCGCCGCCAGGGCCGCGGCGAGCGACGAGAAGCCCGCTTCCTCCTCGCTGCCGCCATGAACCACCAGCAACCCGGCCTGACGCGCAGCCTCCGGCGGGCTTGCGACCGGTGGGTCCGGCGGAGCGAGTACCCGCGCGCCGAGCGCCAGCCGGCCGCCTTCCGGCGCTTCTTCGGGCAGACGAACCGCCGTGCCGGGACCCGGGTCCGTGGCAAGCCGCGCCGAAGCCCGTTCCGGCCCAAGCCGGCCGCCGGCCCATTCCGACGCGGGAGGCTCCCGGGACGCCGGAGGAGCGGCTTCGGGCTCCGGCCAGTCCGGCGGCGTTTCGGCATCGGCGGGCTGCTCCCTCGGTTCCGGCGGCCGGTCGGGCTCCGGTTCCGGCAAGATGCCCGGCGGATCCTCCAAGCCGGCATTCGTGCCGGCCGGACTATCGGCCGGGGCAGCGGGTATCCCGACCTCGTCGTCGGCAACCGAGACCGCGAACTCCGCCGGGTCCGGCAGCTCTTCGCCAAAGAACTCTTCCGGGCCGCCCAGCAAGGGAGGCGGGGGCTGGTCATTGCGCCCCCAAACGTGCATGGTTGCAACGACCAAAAGTAGCGCAGCCGTCGGCGCCAGCCAAGGCAGGTGGTGCGCCAGCCGCGGGATGCGGGGCGGACGCGGCAGTCCCCACACCTGGCCGCTGGGGCTCAACGGTTGCAAACCGAGTTGCCGCGCCAACGCGGTCAGGTCCTGCAATAATTCCGACGCGGCCTGATACCGGTTCCGGGGATCCTTCGCCAACATGCGGCGCAGGACCGCAACTAAACTGTCCGGCGTATCGGGCCGGAACTGCCGCACGTCGGGCGGCTCGTCGCCCTGGTGCTGAAGCAGCTTCTGCAGCACCGTCCCCTGGGGGAACGGCGGACGACCGGCAAGCATGAAAAAGAACGTGCAGCCCAGCGAGTAAATGTCGCTCCGAACGTCGGCGCCGCGGGGATCGCGCGCCTGCTCCGGCGAAATATAGTCGAACGTACCCAGCGTTACACCGCTGGCAGTCAAGTCCGCGGCCACCGTGTCGATCTTGTGGAGCCGGGCCAGGCCCATGTCGATCAGCTTCGCCCGGCCCGACGGAGTGATCAGCACGTTCGACGGTTTGATGTCGCGGTGAACCACGTCCCGGTCAGCGGCGTGCGCGAGCGCCTCGGCAACTTGCACCGCATAGTTGACGGCGTCGGCCAGCCGCAGGGGTCCGTTCTCGTACACCAGGGCCCGAAGATTCACTCCCTCGATGTATTCGAACACGATATAGTGCAGACCACCGTGGTCACCGACGTGGAACACGCGGGCGATGTTTTCGTGGTCGAGCCGGGCCGCCGATTGCGCTTCGTTCTGGAACCGGGCCAGCGCCTCGTCGTCGCCGGTTTGGCCAGGCGCCAGCACTTTCAGGGCCACCACCCGGCCGAGGCCCGTGTCGCGGGCTCGGAACACGCGACCCATGCCCCCGCCCCCGATGAATTCCAGGAGTTCGAAATGCCCGAGCCGATCACCGGACATCAGCCCGATGGGGCAAACCTGCCCCCCCGAATTGGCCACGTGCGGCGCGGCCAGCGGCGGCTCGCCCGAAATGACCGTCACCTGCGGATCGGGCGCCGGATGCCCCGAGTCGCCGGCCCGGGGCACGGTTCCCCCGGAACTTCCCGGGTGGACCGGGAAGGATCGGGGGGGATTGGGCCGGTTGCTTGAGGTGGATTCGCTCATTCGTTCCACGTGGAGGACTTGCGCGCAGGCGGGTATCGACGCCCCACCTATGGACATATCGCTCGGTTTACTCGGTAGTATTCCGGAGCCCTGCGGCTCGGAGGAACCCCCGAAAGAGTAGGTAACCGTTCACGGGAACGGTTACAAGAGTAGGGCAGCCCGCTTACCACCTTCGGTCCATTATAATCCGGCCAGGGCGCCAGGTCAAAAGCATTTCCCGGTCGGGCCATTGCCCCATTGCCCCCCCTGGCTCCTGGCGAGCCGCCGCGATTACAATGGCCCGGTTTTCCACTGGAGACGCCACCGATGCACCCCACCTTGCAGCGACTTCTGGCCTCGGCCCCCGTGCTCACCGACGGCGCCTGGGGTACCCAGCTTCAAGCGCGCGGGCTGCCAACCGGCACCTGCCCCGAGGCCTGGAACCTTCAGCAGCCCAACCTCGTCGAACAGGTTGCCCGGGCGTACGTCGAGGCCGGCAGCCGAATCATCCTGACGAATACCTTCGGGGCGAACCGGTTTTCCCTCCAACGGTATGGATTGGCGCAGGAGGCAGCCGCCGTTAATCGAGCCGGCGTACAGATATCGCGGCGCGCGGCTGCCGGCCGGGCCCTGGTATTCGCCACCATCGGGCCCAGCGGCAAAATGCTCATCATGGGCGAGGTGAGCGAAGCTGACCTGCACGCAGCCTTCGCCGAGCAGGCCGGGGCCATGGCCGACGCCGGCGCCGACGGCATCGTGGTCGAGACGATGTCGGACTCCACCGAAGCCACGCTGGCCCTCACCGCCGCCAAGGAAACCGGCTTGCCGGTGGTCGGCTGCATGGTGTTCGATTCCGGGGCGGACAAGGACCGCACCATGATGGGCGCCACGGTCGAGCAGGCGGTCGAGGCGCTTTGCCGGGCCGGGGCCGACGTGGTGGGCAGCAACTGCGGACGCGGCATCGCCGGTTTCGTCGACCTGTGCCGCCGGATAAAGACGGCCGCCGACCGCCCGGTGTGGATCAAGGCGAACGCGGGCTTGCCCGAAATCGTCGACGAGAAGACCGTGTACCGCCAAACGCCCGACCAGTTCGCCGCCTACGCCCCGCAACTCGTCCAGGCCGGCGCCAGCTTCCTCGGCGGCTGCTGCGGCACCACGCCCGAGTTCATCCGCGCCACGTCGGCCGTCCTGGGGAGTTGAGCGGGGCGGCCGCCGGAGAACCGGACAATTGCCACCCGCCGCGAACCGGCGTATACTGGTGGGCGTGCCATTTGTTCCGCGCCCGGTAAGGAGGCAGGTCCCCGGCCGGCCCGTCAACAGTTACGCGGAAAGTAGCGCACCATACCGGGAAACTGCGACGCGCCGCCGACCCTACCGGGGGCGCGGGAATGGGCTTGTCGTTGTAGTTCACGCTTTAGCGTGCCGGATTTGGCCCATGCTGGGTTCGCACGCTAAAGCGTGAACTCCAACGACGCGACAGGGTAGCCGCCGCAAGCCCGTTCTTGCACCCCCCGACCGGAAAGGAGCCTTCCACCATGCCACGCTTTCTCGCCGTGTTGACCCTCGCCGCCGTTCTCGCTGGCCCGTGGCGACTGCCCGCCGCGGCCGACCAGCCGCAATGGGGGGATCGATTCACCCGAAATATGGCCTCGGCGGAGACCGATCTGCCGGCCACGTTCGAGCCCGGCCGCCGCGACCCCGGCACGGGAGATATCGTCCTGCCCGAACGATCCGGCGTCCGCTGGGTGGCCCGGCTGGGCAGCCAGACGTGCGGCTCGCCCATCGTGGCCGGGGGCCGGGTATTTGTGGGCACCAACAACGGCCAGCCCCGCGACCCCCGCATCCAGGGCGACCGCAACGTGCTCATGTGCTTCGACGAGCAAACCGGCGAGTTCCTCTGGCAGCTTGCCGTGCCGAAGTTCGAGGAGGTCCGCTGGGCCGACTGGCGGGGCATCGGGTTCGTCTCGCCGCCCACGGTCGAGGGCGATCGGGCCTACGCCGTCACCGGCGCCTGCCAGGTGGTGGCCCTCGACGTGCACGGCATGGCCAACGGCAATCAGGGGCCGTTTACCGACGAGGCGCAGTACATCGTGCCGCCCGGCCGGCCGCCCCTGGAACCCACCGAACAATGCGGCGACATCGTCTGGCTTTACGACATGTACCGTGAACTGGGCGTCGAGCCGCACAACGCGTCGAACGGCTCGATCCTGCTCGACGGCAACCTGCTGTACGTGCCCACCTCGAACGGCGTGGAATGGACCCACTCCTACGTGGTCAACCCCGACGCGCCCACGCTCATCGTGCTCGACAAGCGCGACGGCAAGCTCCTTGCCCGCGACGACTTCGGCGTCGGCCCCGACGTAACCCACGGCCAGTGGAGTTCGCCCGCCATGGGAGTGGTGGACGGGCGGAAGCTCGTGTTCTACGGCGCCGGCGACGGCTTCTTGTACGCCGCCCGTGCGCTCGACGAAGAGCGGCTCCCGGCCGACGATGAGTTGCCCGTGCTGCTGGAGAACGTGCTGAAGTTCAACGGCGAGCCCCGCGCGCAGACCGAAGACCACGTGCCGCGCGACCACCGGCACGACAGCCTCTCCTACCAGGTGACGGCCATGCCGGTCGTTCACGAGGACCGCGTATATTGCGTGTTCACGCAGGAGGCGTTCCACAACAAGAAGGAGGGCTGGCTGGTGTGCATCGACGCCACGCGGACGGGCGACATCACCCGCACCGGCATCGTGTGGGCGTACGACGGCTTGGGGTCGAGCGTTTCCACGCCCGCCATCGCCGACGGGCTGCTTTACGTGGCCGACTTTTTCGGCCGGATGCACTGCCTCGACGCCGAGACGGGCGAGGTCCAATGGGTGCATCCGATCGACCGGCCGGTTTGGGGTTCGCCCCTGGCGGCCGACGGCAAGGTATACTTGGGTACCGGCCGCGAAACACTTTGGGTGTTCCGCGCCGGCCGGGAACTGGAGGTACTCGAGCGCATCCGCATGCACGACGCCATCCACACCACGCCCACCGCCGCCAACGGCACACTGTTCATCGCCACAGGGCGGCACCTGTACGCGGTGGATGGGGTGGAATGACGGCGCCCGCGGGGGGGGTGGCGAAGGCTTGCGTTTTTGCCGCACGGCGGCTATAATCGCATTGGGTGAACAACTTGGGAGGCACTGTTATGTCCAGCGTTATTGGGCGAATCGAATCGGACGGAAGGTTACGCATTCCCGATGATTGGGGCGAAGGCTTTGCGCCGGAACATGAAGTTGAGTTGGTTCGATGCCCCGAGGGAATCCTGGTGAAGCCGTTCCATGAGACAGCCCTACAGCGGGCTCTTCGGCGCAAGTTGCCGATGCGTCGGCCGACCCATTTGGATCTTTCGGATCTGGACATGGACGAGTTCGGTTGGTAGCAGATGGATTACGTGTCGATACAACCGGCCGGCAGCCTGGCCGGGCCGTTCATCCCCCCCGAATTCCTGCGCCCCGGGCACGACGAAACCACCCTGCGCAATCGGCAGAACGCTCAACCCCTGCCGCCATGGCGGAACCTTCGATCCGAGGAACTCGAGCAGCTCGTCAAGAACGGCAACAATGCCGACAACTGGGACGAGTTGCTCGTCACCGACGAGTTCGACCCCGCGCAGGTCCGCAACAGCGGCTTTTTCGGGCTGGTGCGGATCGGGCGGATGCAGAACACCGTGCTCGAGCACCACGACCTGCGCCTGCCGACGGGCATCTGGAACAGCATGATCGTCGCCTGCGACCTCGGCGACGACGTGGCCGTGCACAACGTCAGCTACCTGGCCCACTACATCATCGGCAACCGGTGCATCCTGGCCAACATCGACGAGATGCACACGACCAACCACGCGAAGTTCGGCAACGGCATCGTCAAGGACGGCGAGCCGGAATCGGTGCGCGTGTGGATGGACGTGATGAACGA
>PWXP01000216.1 GCA_003561895.1 Planctomycetaceae bacterium
CCTTCGTCGAGATCGACGAGTTCCTGGCGACCTTCTGATTTTGCCTTCTCGGCGAGTCGGCCCGTGGAAGGTCCGTTTGTGCGGCAATGCGATGCCCTATTTGGGGCAGCCAGCCTAACCTGTGGGTGGCATCCCCGGGTACCAACTTCACCGCGAGAGTTCCCAAACGCGCGGGGGCGCAGGCGGGAAAGGGCGGGCATGCGCGTCCCTTCCCGCCTGCTCCCCCTTGACTTTGCATTTCCTCCTGTCTAAGCTCGACCTCTGTGGCAAGAATCAAATTTCCTATCCCTTAACTACGGCACCTCAAGCTGCATAGCGAAAGGTTCACGGACGCGGGCATCGACGATTTGCTGAAGATCCGGCATCTCCAGGGGCTTCAACTGATGGACACCTCAAACACTCCAGCCGGGCTGGGGCGGCTCTCCCAACTCCCCGCACTGCAGGAGCTCGGTTGGAATACGAGCAAATGTACAGCGAGGAGGAGCGCTGTCAGGTACTGGTATGCTGCTGTTCATCGACGAGTCCCGCCATCACCAGAGCGGAACACCCTGCGAGGTCCTCGCGGGCGTGGCCCTTCCCGATCCCTTAAGAACGTCTGGACAAACAAAATGACACCCGCCAGCAAGAGTGCCATCAGCCCGGGCTGCCCGATCCTCGCGGTTCTGTGTGCGGCGATGTTCGCTGTCATTGGATGCGAAGGAGAACCGAGGTCGCAGACGGTAAAACGGATTACCGATCAGGCGCTGCTCGCCCAATTCGCCACCGCCGACAGCGATTCGGACGTCCGCCGCGCCGCCGTCGACAAGCTGACCGATCAGGCCGTGCTCGCCGAAGTCGCCACCAACGACAGCGATCCGGACGTCCGCCACGCCGCCGTCGAGAAGCTGACCGATCAAGCCGTGCTCGTCCAAGTCGCCACCAACGACAGCCAATGGACCGTCCGCGGCGCCGCCGTGGACAAGCTGACCGATCAGGCCGTGCTCGCCCAAGTCGCCACCAACGACAGCGATGCGGACGTCCGTTACGCCGCCGTGGACAATCTGACCGATCAGTCGGTACTCGCCGAAGTCGCCACCAACGCCAGTAATTCGAGAGTCGGTTGCGTCGCCGTCGCAAAGCTGACCGATCAGGCCCTGCTCGAACAAATCGCCGTAAACGACAGCGCGCATGTGTTAGTCCGCCGCGCCGCCATCGAAAAGCTGACCGATCAGGCCCTGCTCGCACAAATCGCCGTATTCCATCCGGGGGTCCGCGCCGCCACCTTAGGGAAGCTGACTGAACAAGGTTTGGTGCTGGCTTCAGAACAGACGGCCGACTTGCAACAACGCACTCTCCTGCTTACCGTCGCCAAGTTCGTGCGCGCCGCAAATGCGCTTCCAGCGGCTCACCGCAACCGTATCTTCTCGGAAGTGATGACCCTAGCGGACGTCTATTCCGAGCCCATGTGGCTCGACCGTTTTGGGTCGCTGGAGACGCTGTCGATCGAGTGGTCTGGATTGAGCCAAAGTTATTCTATCAGTGGCACTTTCAAGTACGCCTCGCCCATTGAAGGTGAAACGATTACTTTCAGAGCCGATTTTACGGGTACCGATCGCCGACTGAGAGCCACATGGAGAACGACATTTCCTGAAAGTGCGAGGGTGGATCTAAGGTGGTTGCCCGCATGGATCCAACCGGCGGATGCGGTTGTTCCTTGGGTGGCAAAGGATGAGACCTTCCTCGCCGAATTGGCCGTGAACGCTAGCAGTCGGAACGTCCGCAGCGCCGCCGTCAAGAGGCTGACTGATCAGGCCTTCCTCGCCGAATTGGCCGTGAACGCTAGCAGTCGGGGCGTTCGCCTCGCCGCCGCCGAGAATCTGACCGATCAGGCGGTGCTCGCCCAAGTCGTCACCAACGACAGCTGTTCGTACGTCCGCCTCGCGGCCGCCAAGAATCTGACCGATCAGGCGGTGCTCGCCGAAGTCGCCACCAACCACAGCCAATGGGCCGTCCGCAGCGCCGCCGTCGAGAATCTGACCGATCAGGCCATGCTCGCCGAAGTCGCCACCAACGCCAGTAATTGGACAGTCGGCCGCGACGCTGTCGAGAAGCTGACCGATCAGGCCATGCTCGCCGAAGTCGCCACCAAGATGGGAAGGTACGACGGCTCTTGGCGCGTCCGCCAAGCCGTCTTCGAGAGACTGACCGATCAGGCCATGCTCGCCCAAATCGCCACCAACGCCAGCGATCCGCACTCCCGCAGCGCCGCCGTCAAGAGGCTGACTGATCAGTCGTTGCTCGCCCAAATCGTCACCAACGACAGCCATACTGACGTCCGCCTCGCCGCCGAAGAGAGGTTGGAGACCCTCCGTTCGCCACCGCCGAAATGATGGGACGTGTAAAGGACGTGCAAGGGACGCTTAAAGGGGGGACGCTTAAAGGGGTCGGGAGTCTTTACCCTTGACAGTCGTGTTGGAGGATAGTAGTCTCGGGTCATGCCACGACGATTGCGAGTTGCCACCGTGGGATATGCATACCACGTGCTGAACCGTGGGGTGGGCAAAATGCGCCTGTTCGCCAAAGAGCGGGACTTCGAGGCGTTCGAGGAGATCATTGGGTAGGCGAAGGAGCGGTTGCCGATGCGCGTGCTGGCATGGTGCGTTATGTCGACCCATTGGCATTTGGTGCTTTGGCCGCGCGAGGATGGCGACCTGTCGGAATTCATGCGTTGGTTGACGGTCACGCACACGCAGCGCTGGCACGCGGCGCATCGGACGGCGGGTACCGGCCCGCTGTACCAGGGCCGCTTCAAGTCGTTCCCGATTCAGGAGGACGACCATCTTCTGACCGTGTTACGGTACGTGGAGCGGAACCCGCTGCGTGCGAATCTGGTGGAAGAGGCCGATGCCTGGCGTTGGTCGAGCCTCTGAAAGTCAGTGAAAGTCAGGGTCAGGCCTACACTTTACATTGTGGACCGGGTCCGGCGCATGATCCGGGAGGAGCCGGAAAACGGCGAACTGCCCCAACTGAGACGCCTGCGGAGTCGGCCGAGCCTGGCGACGATCGTTACCGTACCGTGGTAACCTCCCACTTCGGGGTGGAGCCGGGCCGTTGGGCGGCCGGTCGGCGGAGCGATGACGCGGCCCGCGCCGTAGCAGCGTATTTGGCGCGGTGCCGCTTCGGGCATCCGGCTGCTGAAACTGCAAGGGCCTTGGCATACCGGGACCACAGTGGCGTAGGCCGCGCGGTGCGTCGCGTCGAGCAGGGCACGCCCGAGCTTCAAAAGACAGTTCAAACGCTTGAAAGACGCCTCGTTAATCCCTAATCCCGGTCTGACCCTAAGACTCCCCGAATGAGGTAGTTTTCTTGCGATCGGGCGAGCAAGGTTGACGTGTGGCTACGCCGCGCCGAACACGTCGATTGCGAGTCCGCGGCCGGGACGATATAATGGGGGAGAGACTGCGAGACAAGAGGGAGGAGACCGGGTATGGTTGAGGAAACACTCGAAGCACGGGTCGCACGACTGGAGCGGCAGATGACTCTTATGGCAGGCGCTCGAACCGACTCTAGCGAACCTGCTGCGGATGATTGGAAGCAGACCGTGGGCATGTTCCGGGGCGATGGGATCGTTGCGGAGATGATCGAGCAATCGAGGCGACTTCGCGATGAGGACCGACGCCGCGCCCGCGAGACCGGGGAGTCTGCGCCGGCATGATCCTCCTCGATACGGATCATATATCGATTTTGCAACACGCCGCTTCGGAGGTTGCCGAGGCCCTTCAGGAGCGGCTTGACCACCAGTCCTACGGGGGTGTTGGCACAACAGCGATTACGCTGGAAGAACAATCCCGCAGTTGGCTGGGGCTGATCAATCGCTATGCCGACGTTCGGCGACAGGTCACGTACTACAAACGCTTCATCGCTTCTTTCCGGTTTTTCGCCAAATGGCGTATCGTTCCGTTTGACGACGCTGCTGCCGCGCGATTTCAGGAATTGCGATCGGCCCGTATTCGCATCGGCTCGTTCGACCTGAAGATTGCCGCGATCTGTCTCGCGAACGATGCGACCTTGTTGTCAAGAAACCTTGCCGATTTTCACCAAGTTCCCGACTTGCACGTCGAAGACTGGCTGACGCCGTAGTCGATTATTTTGGTCTTGCGCAAACGGCGCGTTAGCCGTTTGTTATTCCTAGTGCCGCAAACCACGATTGATGACCCATGAAGGGCGAAGTTTATCCAACCTACCAAGAAACTGGCCTTGACACAGCAACGGCCTCGATTTGAATCAGGTACCTTCAATGAGCCGTACCACGATTCGCCTTGTGTGTCAAGACAGACGGGGTAATCTACGCTCGGGGCAGTTAAAGGGGACAGGCGCATATATTGGGTGACTTGCGCATTCTGGAGAATTACGGCGGTTCTCTGCGAGGGCGGCCGCGAACGCGCAGGGTCGATTCGAGCCCCAGTTGCTTCCGGTGTGCTCGGTCCAATACGCACTGCCGTACGGGCTGCCACGACGAACGGATCGGCGGATCGCCTGGAGTTCTGCCTCCATTTGATGTCTTCTCTTGTCATGAGCACGAGCGAAACACGATGCGCTTCCGCGTGGTGATGGAGGTGCAGTAGGAAAAGCATCCGGCGGGTTGGTTCGTTTCCGATTTACCCCGGTTGACGGGCCGCTCCAGCGC
>PWXP01000019.1 GCA_003561895.1 Planctomycetaceae bacterium
CCCGTCGGCGGGAAGAACCCGTAGCGCAACGCAGTGCCCCCCTCGCCGGAGGCACCTGCCAACTTCGAAACCAGTAAGATACAATTACAAAAAGGGCGATGAGGTGCCCACAGCATTCTTCAGTCTGATTGCAAAGGAGGTTCCCATGCGCGTGATACCGTCATTCCGACTTGACACGGCCTTCCGTTCGGGCCGGGCCGGCTCGCATTTCCGCACAATCATGTTGCTCGTGTCGGCCCTTTGCGTCGTGGCACCGGTAGACGCTTCGGAGCCCGGCGGTCCGGAGACCAAGCTCGAGCGCCTCCGAGCGGAATACCGGGAACTCGTAGTGCAGAAACGCGCGGTGCTCCCGGTGCCGACGCCGGAGCTAATGCTCCAACGGCAAGAGGGACACGACAAGCTTATCGAAGAATCGATCCGGAAGCTCCGCCTCAGCGCGGAACAGGCACGCCGCTATCGTCTGATCCGATGGCTCCAAACGGTCGAGCCCTTGCGTAAGATCCCGCCGAGTCCGCTGAGCCCTTCCCCTGGGCATCCTCAGCCCTACGAGGCATCCAAGCTATGGCACAAGAACCATAATGCTTGGAGCCGGCAGTACTTCAAGCTGCAACGCGATGCGGGGCGACACTTTGGGGAACGTACCATCGGGATCCTGACTCCCGAACAACGGAGCAGGTACAGGAACAGCCTGCTCGAAGGCCGACAGAAAATGCCCGAGCGACTTTCCGACGCCAAGGCCCGAAAGCAGGCATCCGAGTCAGATAATCAACGAGCCCAATGGGTAAACCTGGCCGAGCACATTGAGGAGTCGATGCGCATTGCTGACGAACTCATTCGCCTTACACGTACAGGCCCGACAGGTGCCGTCGAGTTGGGACAGGACATCGATACTTCCGACGATGCCGACGATCCGGCAGCCTGGTTCCGCGCGCGCTCCATTGTCGCAACCGGCGAAATCGAGGACGCTCGGCTGAAAGCCCGGCTGGAGACGGAACTGCACCATCTGCAAAAGCGCTTCGACCTGATCGAGGAAAGCATGGAACTGGGGATGATTGGGCAAGCAAAGAACAATATCGAACTCTTGAAGGATGTGCTTCCCGATATCGGAGCTTTGGTGAAAGAAATTCGAGCGGAAGGCGGGACGTGCAACGTAGTCCTCATGGGATTGCCGACTGACACAACCGTCGATCCGATTCGCGACGAGTTGGAAGAATTGGAAGCGGCACGCGCCGAGAATCTGGAGCATTACCACTACGTCCAAGCGCAGCGGATGCAAATCCCCGAGCACCTCCAGCAAGCGCGGACGAATTACCTGAATGAAGTGTGGCAAGCCCTTGTGAAGAGCCTAGTCGAGTGGCACTCTCCGCCGGACTGGTACCAGGTGCCTACGGCTCTTGCCGGCTGGCATAAAGAGTCGCAAGAGCAGGCAGATAAGATCCTGACCCAACAGGAGGTGATTCGGAAGTTGGAGCGATTGCAAACCCACTTGGACGAAGAAATGCAGTCCATTCTCGACAGGCATCGCGAGGAAATCGTCGAAAAGATCGAAGCAAACGAGTCGTACCTCGAGGCGCTGCTGCCCATTGAAACAGAGTTGCGGGACGCGTTGTCGACGGCCGGATGGGCACGCTGGACGCCAGACTAGACGCCATTTGTAGACTCGGCACACGCCGAGACGCTCACTTTACCCAGGAGAACCTCGATGCACCAACCACTCAACGTCCGATTGTCTTCACTCTTGCTGCTCGCCGTACTGGCGGCGGTCCCTGCCGCATTCGCGGAGGACGCCCGCTATACACTCACCCCCGGCGAACATGGTGTGGAATTGAAGACCCCCGCGGGCAAGGCGGTGTTCGCCTACATGACCGAGAAGCCGCCGAACACCGAACTGACGGCCCATAGCGCATGCTGCCTGTATCCGGTGTACACGCCGGCGGGGGTGCGTGCGGTCGACTTCGCGCCCGACGACCACCCCCATCACCGCGGCGTGTTCTTCGCATGGCGGGCTACCACCTTCGGCGACCAGCCCGCCGATTTTTGGGGCCGGGGGCCCGAACCGATGGACGAAATGCGAAAGATCCGCAACCGGGCCGTCAGGCTGGTCGAAGCGAATGTCGACCGGGCGGTCATCGAAGTGGAAAATGACTGGACCATCGCGGGCCAAGTGGTGCTCGACGAGCGAACACAAATCACTGTCGGCGAGCAGCGCGGCGTGTACCTGCTCGACTTCGATTACCGCCTAACCCCGAAGGTCGATCTGCGACTGCACCAGTTTGCCTACACCGGATTCGTCGTGCGCGCCCGGAAGGACGGGAAGGCGGCGTACTTCAGCCCCGCCGGCAAGGTGGACCTGCCCAGCCCGCACCACCTGAAGCCGGAAAGCAACTGGCCCGCCCAGCCGTGGTACAACTACGTGGTGGAGTTGGAAAGCGGCGAGACGGTCGGCACGGCGGTGGTCGACCATCCCGATAATCCACCGACCACCTGGCACAACGTCGAGGCGATTGCGCTGGTGAACCCCTGCATTGTGGCGCCCGCGCCGATCGAGCGCAAGGCGGGCGCGACGATACGGCTGCGATACCGGGTGATCGTCCACGACGGTCCGGCCGAAATGGCGCTGCTCGACGAGTTGGCGCAGTCGTGGCGCGAGAGAGGAAGGTAGCAGCGGCGCCGCGATGACTCCTGAATCGAACGACGTTCGTATCGCCCCTGTTCCTGTGCACCTGCGGCGCGGGGCCCTGGAACTCGTGTTTGCCGACCTGCCCGACGAGGAATGCGACGAGCAGGTCGCCTTGGCGCTGGCCGAGGCGGAGGGGAACGACGCGGCCTTGCAGGGGCTGTTCTGTGCCCGAACGGGCAAACGGGTGTTGGGCGCGGCGCTGGCCCAGGTGCAGCCGGGCCGGACCGCCGCCGTTTGGCTGCCGCGCCTGGCGCCCGGTGTCGCGCCCACTACGGCACACGTGCTGATGGCCGCGGCGTGCGGCTGGCTGGAGGGCCAAGACGTAGTGCTGGCACAGACCCTCCTGGCGACGGTCCCGGCGGACGACCGGAACGTGCTGGAGGCGGCCCGCTTTACGCATCTTGCCGAAATGCTCTATCTGGTCGCGCCAAGCGATCAGTACCCCGAACATCCGCCTGCCGGTATGTTGCAACTACGACCCGCCGGCCGAGTGGGTTACGAGCGTCTGGCGGCCGTGGTTGAAGGAACGTATACGGCCACCCGCGATTGTGCCGCCCTGGACGGCGTGCGGCAGATCGACGACGTGCTGGCCGGCTACCGGGCCGCGGGCTGTTCGGGGGCCGACGAGTGGTATCTCGTACAGGGTGCCGGCGAGGACGTGGGCTGTTTGATCCTGGCCGATCACCCCCGGCAGGGCAACCTGGAGTTGGTGTACATGGGGGTCCTGCCGGAGTGGCGCGGCCACGGGTGGGGTGTCGAGGTTGCCCGATGGGCCCAGTGGCGGGCGCGCCGGCTCGGCCGCGACCGGCTGGTGTTGGCCGTCGACGCCGAGAACGGTCCCGCCCTGGCCGCCTACGCGGCCGCCGGTTGTGCCGCGTGGGACCGGCGCAGCGCGTACCTTCGCGCCTTCGGATCGTGAGCAAGGCCTGTTTTGCCGGTGTTTCGCCACCAAGGGCGGCCTGCCGGCGCCGCGTGGGCGACAGGTTTTCCACCCCGGTGCGGCGGCGGGTGGGAATTGGCGTCGGACGGCGTGGGGCGAAAGGGGCCGCTTTTCCCGGTGTTTTTCGCCCTCGACCGCCGCCGCAGGCCTTGCTCCGACAAAATGGCCGAAGACGGTTTGACAGCAATGCTAGCAATGCTAGAATCAGGCTTACTTGGGCGGGACGCTCCAGGGAAACGACATGGGTGTGGCGGCGGCGCAAGCCGCCCCATTGGAGTCGTTTCCCAACCGTCTGCTTCCTTCGGTCCCTTGCCCTCACGGCAACTTTGAAGAAGATAGTTTGCGCGGAACGATTGCGCGCGTAGGATGCCTTGCAGTGACCATGGACGATAAGGAGATCGTGTCGGCCTTGCGCGTCGCGCTGGCCGGCAGGGTCGGACAAGACCGATACGAACTATGGTTCGGCGAAACCACGCGGTTCGACGTCGCGGGACGCACGCTCACCGTCGGCGCCCCGACCGAGTTCTTCCAACGTTGGATTCGCGCGAACTTCCGAAAACAAATTGAACAGGCGTGTTTCGAGGTGGCCGGTTGGCATCCGCGCGTCGAGTTCCGTGTCGATCCGGCCGAGCCGCCCGCGCCGAAAGAACCCATGCCGTCCAGCGAGTCGAACCGGCCGTTGCAGTCGTCGCGCGAGGAACCCGCCCTGCGCGTGGTCGGCGGCAACGGGCATGGCGCGCCGCGCGGCAAGGCCGCGCCCAACGGCAAGGCACACCGCCGCCTGGCCTCGTTCGACGACTTCGTATGCGGCGAAACGAACCAGATCGCCCTCCGCGCCGCCCAGCGCGCCGCGCGCCGTCCAGGCGAGGCGCCTTTGTTCCTGCACGGACCCACCAGCGTCGGCAAAACGCACCTGCTCGAAAGCATCTGCGCCGAAGCGCGCAAACACCACGCGCAACTGACCGTCATCTACCAGTCGGCCGAGCAGTTCACCAGTTACTTTATCGAGTCGCTCCGGGGAAGCGGCC
>PWXP01000644.1 GCA_003561895.1 Planctomycetaceae bacterium
CGGGCCGACGATCGCCTGCCAGCGGCCGGCGTCGAACACGGTCGCCGGCAGATGGCGGCGGGCTTGGAGGAACAGCTCGGTCTCGCGCTGGTCGGCGTCGGGCACCTGCTGCGAACCGTCCGGCTGCTCGCCCTGCGCCAGGTTCGCCACCGCCCGCAGGTAGAAATCGTCGGGGTGGTTCAGCGCCAGTCCCTCGCCGAAAGCGCCGTCGCCGAAGCCGGGCAGCTTCAAGTATTCCGCAAGTCCCAGGAGCATCGCCTCGAAACCCATCGGCACCGTCTGCCCGAACACCGTGCAGTCCTCCGGCACCGGCGCCACGACCGGCTGGCGGACCGGTTGCACCCGGTTGGCAACGTTGAAGTGCGTACCCTGAAACTCCCACCGCTCCAGGAAAGAGAAATCGGGGAAGATATAGTCGGCGTACATGGAACTCATGCCTACGACGATGTCGTTGGCCACGTGCAGGGGCAGTTTTTCCAGGTCGCACAGCGCCTCGATGTTCGTATGCCCCGCGGGCAAGGCGTACGTGGGCGCGGCCATGTACGTGAACAGGCACTTGACCGGGTAGGGATACTGGTCGGCGATCGACGGGATGACCTCCTGGTACACGTCGCTCGACAGGGGGTACCAGTTGCGCTTGGCCGGGTAGCCGGCGAACAGGGTCGTCTTCTCGTAGTCGATTCCGTGGCGAATGGAACTGATGCCGAAAGCGGGGACTCGGCCCGGATGGCTGCGCAAGTCGAACAGCCCGCCGCGCCCCATGGTGTCGTACGCGCCGCCGCCCTGGATCATGCCGCCCTTGTGGTCGAAGTTGCCCAGCAGCATGTTCAGCGACATCCACGCCAGCACGGCGTAGAAACCGTTGGTGTGCTGCGCCGGACCGCGGTGCAGGTCGACCGCCGCCTGCTTGCCGTAACGGGCCAGTTCGCGGGCCACGGCAATCACGTCGGCCGCCGGCACGTCGGCCATCGCGGCCCACTCGTCGACGGTGTGCTGGTGGGCCGATTCCAGAAGAATCTGCAGGCCGCTCTTCACCCGCGTTCCGTCGGACAGGGTCGCGTCGACCAGCAGGTCGCCGTGGACGGGTTTTTCCGTGTCGTTGGGGTCGAACGCCACCGGCTCGCCGTCGACCATGGCCAGCAGTTCCTCGCCCTCGGCAAGGCCCAGCCGGGTTGCCCGGACGAACGCACCGGGCCGGCCGTCTTCCATTTCCACCAGCCACGTGGCGTTGGTCCAACTCGTCTCGCCGGCATCGGCCGCAGCGGCCTTGTTGGCGGCCGCCAGGAAAGGCCGGTCGTAACGCTCCTCGTCCATGATCCAGCGGATCATGCTCATGGCCAGCGCAATGTCGGTGCCGGGTTTCAGCGGCAGCCACTTCCACGCCTTGGCGGCCAACTTGCTGAAGCGCGGATCGGCCACGGCAATGCGCGTGCGACCGCTGGCCAGGCCTTCGGTAAGCCGGACCGTGCGGTTGGGCGGGCCGTAGTTGGCCTCGAACAGGTTCGCGCCCACGAACAGGACGAAGCGGCTGTTCTCGGTGTCGGCCTGCCAGTAGAACTTCCGCCCGCCGGTGAATTGGCCCTCGGCGTACTGGTCGCTGATGGCCATGCAGGTGAAGTACAGCGAACCCTGGCAAACGGTCGTATGGCCGTGAGCGTTCGTCGTCCCCAGGCCGGCGGCGAACCGCTTGTAGAAATCGCCTCGCCCGCCCTTGATGCGGCCCCAGTTCACGACGATCTGGTTGTTCTTCGGTCCCAGGTCGGGATGCTCGGGGTCGATCAGCGCGTCGAGGTGGTCGGCGTGCGTCTGCCGGAAGGCCGCGACGAGGTGTTGCTTCTTCTGCGGATCGGGTTCGTCCCAGATCGCCCGGACGTCGTCGGCCATTTGCGTTGCGGCGTTCGGGTCGCGCAGGGCGACCAGCGAGGCGAGCCCCTCGACGTGCCGCTGCGCTTCGCCGGGCACGTCTTTGAACAGCAGTCCGCCCTCGCAAATCTCGCGTACGGCCTGCTCGAAGGGGATGGTCACCCAGCGGTTCTCGCCCCGGCGGCCCGCCCGCTTGAGCACCTTGCGCAGCCGGTAGGGGTCGTAGGCGGTTTGCAGCCCGGCCTGTCCCTTCGGGCAGATGGCCCCGTCGACCGAGGCGGCCGCGTCCAAGGGGGTGTCGTAGGGCAGGTGAGGGAGCAGCGTCCAAGGATTGTACGGATTGCCGTCGATCCGCGTGAGCACGCCGTCCTGGAACTGGCACTTGATGCCGCAGCCCGTGTTGCACTGCAAGCACGTGGAATAGAGGATGTTTTCCGGCTGCGCCGGGGGATAGGGGGCGTCGGGCCGGCGGCTCAGCAGCACGGCGGAACGGTCGCCGGAGGCTGCGGCTGCGGCACCGGGCAAGTTGCCCAACAGCCCGCCGCCCAACAGCGCGCCGCCGGCAAGAAACTTGCGCCGCGATGGTTTGGCGGGACGGCCTGAGTTTGCGTGATGTAAAGCCTTCGGTTGCGTCATGATCGATCTCTCTGTTTCTCCAGTCGCTCGGCCAGGGCCGCGCTGATCCATTGTCCCACGTAAAATACCGCCATGCCCATCGCCAGCAGCCCGAACCCGACCAGGTATTCCATGCCCGTGGCGTGGTAGATGTAACTCAGGCGCGGATGCTGAAACGCCTCCTGGAGGCCTTCGAGTTCGCCGACGGCCTGGCCGGGCACCAGCACGTTCAGCCGCGCGCTGATGAACGCCACGGCCACGCACACCCCGCCTACCGTCCAGGCGGTCCGGTTGCGCCACGCGAGCAGCACCAGCGGCAGGGCGCCGCCGAGGAACAGGTGAACGATCCAGAACCCCCACCAGTACGGCCCCCAGAGCATCAATTCGACGGCGGGCGCGTGCGCGCCGGGGTTCCACAGGGCGATGGACAGTTCGGCGAACTCGAACGCGAAATAGACGATCAGCCCGCCAAGCGTGATATACCGCAGCCACGCCATCGACGCGGCGTATTCCGCGGCCGTATCGGAAAGAAAACCGTTTCCCGGAACGCTGGCCCCGTCGAGCCGGCCGAGAATCGCCCGCAGCACCAGGAGCGCCCCCGCGCCCGAGGTGACCGCCGAGGCCAGGAAGACCATGGGCAGCAGGGCGCTGTGCCAGTAGGGCTTGGCGTCGACCACGCCGAAAAATGCCCCGCTTTGGCTGGGAAAGAGGATGGAAAGAAACACGGCCAGGCAGAGGACCGGCTTCAGCCAGACCGACTCGTCGCGGTAGGTCAACAGCCAGCCGATGGCCGCCACCACGAGGAACACGCCGTACATCCAGGCGTTGAAGGCCATCATGCTGGTGAACGCCGGCGAGGTGAAGATCCGGTGGGAGCGGTCGAGGTGCCCCAAATCGAGCCAGACCCCGACGAAGGCCGGCAGAATGGCCGCCACGCTGAACACGGTGACCGCGCGCAGGAGCGCCTTCTGCCGAAAGCCGGGCACGTCGAGAATGAAGCCGCCGGCGCCGATGACGAACGCCCCCCCGGCCAGCCCCACGCCGTGAAAGTAGAACGCCACCCACAGGCCCCAGGGCACGTACGACCCGTAGCCGGCCGGCAGGTGGCCCTCGGTGATCCGCTGCCACACGCCCACCGCCCCGAGTACCAGGGCGAGGGCCCAGAGGATCCACAGTGCTCGGGCAACCACGGTGGGCGGCAGGGGCAGATCGCCCCGCGGATCGCCGACCGCGGTGGAAGGGGACGCGGTGGTCATAGCCGGTTCACTCCTTTGCGAAAAATCACGCCTTCGGTTCGTGGTTGCAGTTAGACAATGTAGTAGACGCGAGGCACGGTGCCCTTGTGCGTGAGCAGCCCCAGCGCGTTGTGCCTGGTGATCAGCTCGACCACCAGACTGTCCGGCGCCTCGGCGTCGCCGAAATAGGTGGCGCGGCCGATGCACGTGGTGACGCACTTGGGCAACTCGCCCACTTCGAGCCGGTGCAGGCAGAAGTGGCATTTTCGCGCGTTTCCCACGGGCGAGGCGTGCCCGCGCCGGTCCCACTGCTTCGCGTATTCGTGGCTGGGCGCCTTTTCCCAAACCGACGCGGCGTCGCCGAGCAGCGGCCGGTCGTCGCCGGCAGGAGCCCCAGCGGCCGTGCCCGCGGTGTACGACTCGTCGAAGTCGCTGGTCCGCGCCCCGTAAGGGCACGCCGTGAGGCAATAGCGGCAGCCGATGCACCGGTCGTAATCGATGGTCACCACGCCGTCGGGGCGCTTCCAGGTGGCCTTGACCGGGCAGACGGGCACGCAGGGCGGCCGGTCGCACTGCATGCACGGCCGGGGCGTGAAGTGCAGTTGCACGTTCGGGTACCGGCCCCGCTCCTCGGTGGTCACCGGCCGGTACACCACGCCCGGTGGAAGGTGATTCTCGGCCACGCAGCCGATCGTGCAGGCGTGGCAGCCGACGCACTTCCGCTGATCGATCACCATGATCCAGTGCCGCTGTTCGACCGGCTTGGCCATGGCGCGGGCCAGTTCCCGCTGCATCCGCAGCAGGACGTCCTCGCCCGGCTCCGGCGGCACGGCGTCCAGCGCCGTGATGTGCCGGACGGTGTCGGGCCCGGTCGGGTCGGGCGGCGGCGGCGCGAGGCGGTCGCGAACGACGGCCACCCCGGTGGCCAC
>PWXP01000608.1 GCA_003561895.1 Planctomycetaceae bacterium
GGCCGGCTCTACAACCCGGACGCCGACTGAGGCGGTGATCGCACGGAAGCCGTTCAGCCGACGCCGGGCACTTGTCTTCGACATTGCGGGGAATACAATGGAGTAACGGTGGAGATCCGACCGTGAGGGCCCAATGATGATCAAGAACCTGACCAAGCACGGCAACAGCTACGCCTTGGTGATCGACAGGAACCTTGGGTGAACCTTTGTGAACCTTTGGGGTCGGAGCTTGAACAGTGAATAGCGACCATCGCAACTCCTTCGTCATCTGGACTATTCACTGTTCAAGCTCTGACTCCCTAGCCCCCCCCCCAAGTAGCCATTACGTCGATTCCCGAGCCACCGCCCGGCGCCGACCCGATGACCTACGATCCCCCGCCCGCCCTGATTCCCACCCGTTACAGCCGGCCGCACACTTCTGGGTTGTCGGCCGAGGTGCACGCCGGCCGCGAAAACGATATAGCGCTGGAGCTTTGGTGAATGTCAGCGCTGGCAAATAGGATGCCCCGTACTGTAGGGCGCTTCCCGTTTACGGCTATGTACATACACCTTCCCTGAGGAGAACATAACCATGACCGTTCGTTCGATGTACGGGACTGTTGGCGTGGGAATGGCCGCTCTGACTCTTGGTGTGTTGTCTGCCCCGGCCGGGAACACCGCCGAGCCGTCACACACCATCCTCGTCGAGGCCGAGGCGTTCGACGATCTCGGCGGCTGGGTCACCGATACCCAGGTGATGGACCAGATGGGTTCGCCCTTTCTCATGGCCCACGGCCTGGGCCGCCCGGTGGACGACGCCTCGACCCGCGTGGCGTTTCCCGTAGCCGGTACGTACCGCGTGCTGGTGCGCACGCGTGACTGGGCCGCGCCGTGGAACGCGCCGGAGGCACCCGGCCGGTTCGAGGTGCTGGTGAGCGGTGAGCCACTGCCGGCAGTGTTCGGCACAGTAGGGGCCGAATGGCACTGGCACGAGGGCGGCATCGTGGAGATCACGGAAGCGAACCTGGAGACCAGCGTGACGCTGAGAGACCTGACGGGCTTCAATGGCCGTTGCGATGCCATCGTGTTTACGACGGACGCCGAGTTCGTGCCGCCGAACCAAGGTGTGGCGATGGCCCGCTTCCGCCGCGAAGCACTCAGTCATCCGGAAAAGCCCGACGACGCCGGGCCCTACGATTTGGTCGTCGTCGGCGGCGGTATGGCCGGCACGTGCGCAGCTATTTCGGCCGCGCGACTCGGCCTTTCCGTAGCGCTCATCCAGGACCGGCCCGTACTGGGCGGCGTCTATAGTTCGGAACTTCGCATTGATGTGCATGGCAGAATTCACCAGCAGCCTTATCCGGCCCTGGGCAACGTCGTTCGCGAACTGGGCAGGCGAACGGGCAAAGACTTTGGACCGCCCGAACAATACAGCGACGAGAGGAAGCTCGACGTTGTGCGCGCCGAGCGGACCCTGGAACTGTTCCTGAATACCCGCGTCAACGAGGTGGAGATGGACCGCAGCCGCATCACGGCTGTGGTCGGCCAGGACGTGCGCACGGGCCGCCGAACGCGATTCCCCGCCCGTTGGTTCGTCGACTCTACCGGCGACGGCAACGTCGGCTACCTGGCCGGGGCCGACTACCGCTACGGCCGCGAAAACCGGGCCGAGACGGGCGAAGACCTCGCGCCCGACGAGCCGGACGGCATGGTCATGGGCGCTTCAGTCAATTGGACCTCGACGGAAACCGACGAGCCCGTAGCATTTCCCGAGACGCCCTGGGCTATTCAGTTCACGGCAGAGAATTACCAAGAGGCTATTTCGTCGGAGCCACGCGGGCCAAAGCACTGGCTTGGCTGGGAGACCGGCTTCTACTTGCATCAGGTGCGGCAAGCCGAGAAGATCCGCGACCACGGTCTGCGGGCCGCGTTTGGCAATTGGTCCTTCCAAAAGAACCATGCCCCCGACAAACACGTATATGCCAACCGCGAGTTGGAATGGGTCGCCTACATTGTGGGCAAACGCGAATCGCGCCGACTGCTAGGCGATGTCGTTCTTCGACAACAAGACATCGAGGAGCATCGCACGTTCCCCGACGCTTCGGCCGCTGCCACCTGGGGATTCGACCTGCACTATCCCGATCCGAAACAACAGGAGCAGTTTCCTGACGAAATCCCATTCCGCGCGCGGGCCGCTCATGGAAGGCGGCACCGACCCTACCCGATCCCATACCGTTGCTTTTACTCGCGTAACGTCGACAACTTGTTCATGGCGGGGCGAAACATCAGCGTTACGCACGTGGCGCTGGGTACCGTACGCGTCATGAATACCCTTGGCATGGTGGGCGAGGTGGTGGGCATGGCCGCGGCCGTGTGTAAGCGCCACGACGCGAATCCCCGGAAGGTCTACACCGACCACCTCGACGACTTGAAGGAACTGATGACCGAGGGAATACCGCCGTCGGGCCAGAAAAGGATAGGGGAATCCTCTCGTCGTTAAGAACGTGGCGTGCCTTGCAATTCCGGAGACATAATACCTAGCCGGACGTCGAGGGAAAGGCGCATGAGGGGGTCAGAGAAAGCGCCGGTGAAAACCGGCGGGGAGTAGCGGATGAAAGAGCCGTATGGTAAAGGGCTAGCGACCCATACCAACCCCGAGTCATGCGCCGGTCGTGGCAACACGGCGGGTGAAGCGTTGACAGGGGCACACGCGGCAGGCCGGGTATTCAGCTCCGAAACAAAAGCTTCGGCGTGCCGAAGCTTCCAAATTGTTACGCCTCAACAAGCCGCTTTTCTGGCCCATTCGGAACCGGCCGTGGGTCAACTCGTGCCGCATCTGCTTCTTTCCGTTGGATAGGGTTACGGTCTTCGTCTTCCACCGGAGCCGCACTTCGCAGCCCAGGGCGACCAAGGTCTCCCGCAGCACGGCCGGCTCGACGTAGCGTGCTGCATCGTCGCACGGCACCGGAATCAGCCGGGCCTTCGTGTCGCTCCACCATTGATAGAACTCCTTGATGCGGTCCCCTTGCTCCCAAGTCGTTTCGGCCGCGGATTCCAACTCGGCTTGAAGCCGGTCGTGCTCCGCCCACAGTTCATCGATCTTCTTCTGCATGATCGGCCGGGTCCGGTCGTCGGCCTCCATTAAGTTCTCGGCCGCCCTCTCGATCCGGTCGTTCAATGCCTTGACCTGCTTTTCGAACGCGGCCCGTTGTTGCTCGTCCTTGGCTCCGGCCGGGCTTCGCAGGTGGTTGGGCACCTCCGGCTCGGGCATGGCCAGCACCTTGTCCACCTCCTCGACGAGCAGGTCCAGCACGGCGGGCAGTATCTTCGACTCAGGGATCGTGTAGCCCTTGCAGGCGTGGGAGCCTTCCTGGCCGTTGGTGACGCAGCGATACTGCACGGAGCCGCTGTCCCGCGTCACTCCGTACATTCGGCCGCCGCAATGGTCACACACCAGCACGCCGGTCAAAGCATATCTGTTGTCGCGGGGCCTCCGGCTGCCGCCCCCGAACGACTCCAGCCGCTTCTGGGCTTTGTCGTACAGCTTGGGATCGACCAGCGGTTTCCATGCCCCTTCAATCACGTAGACGGGCTTTCGCTCCCCGTCTTCCGTTTCCTCTTCGTACTTGTCCACCTTCACGACCTTGCCGTCGGGTCCGATGCGGTGGAACTGGCCGGATGGGTCTTCGCCGAAGGTCAGGTCGCCGCGATAGGCCCGCCGTTGGAGCAGGTCGCGAACGGTCATCGGATACCACTTGCCGCCGCGAGCCGATGGTGTTCCCTTCTTGTTCAACTCGGCCGCGAGACTGTTGAAGGAACGCCGCTTGTTCGTGAATGCGTCGAACAGCCACCGGACCGTCTCGGCCGCCTTGGCAGCGCCCTCGACCAGCCCGCCGTTGCCATCGTCGGCCATGCCATAGGGAGCAGCCCCGCCGGAGCGTTTGCCCTGCTTGGCCTTGTCCTTCCGGGCTTCGCTGATTCGCCGGGACAGCCGAGTGCTGAACTCGTGCGATGCGTTGGCGTCCATCGCGATCTGCATCGCCACCATCGCCCCGCCCTCCACGAGGTCGCGGCTCCCTTGGTTGACGGCGTGAACGAACCGAACGCCCAACTCCCGAAGGGCTTGCACGTCGCTGACCGTTTCCATCGGGTCGGCTCGTGAGAAGCGGTCGAAGTCGTCCACCAGCACCGCCTTGGCGTCCTTCCGATCCCGCAGTTCGCCGACGAGCTTGTGATAGTCGGGCCGTGCCGCTCCCCGCTTCCAGCCGGGCACGCCCTTGTCCAGCGTGTACCAACGAACGACTTCATACTCCGCGTTCGGGTCGGGTGGTGTCAAGTCTCGGATGCGGGACTTTTGATCCGCGATGCTCTTGGCCGCCCCCTCTTCGCAGGTTGACTTCCTGCAGTAGGCGACGGCAGGTATCACCTTTTCCGCACTTCTCGCTTTTGATTTCTCGGAATATCGCCGCTTTGGCGGGTTCGTTGGTGTGAAGTCGTGACGGGTAGCCGAGGTCGGGCGTCCCGCCTGAGGGCGCGCACGGTACGAGCGGGACAATCGGCAAATTCCGATCAATTTCTCTGATGTTCTCAAGAAAAGTCCCCTCGGAGAGCCTGATTGCTTGATCGAGGTCTCCGAGGGGGGTAC
>PWXP01000097.1 GCA_003561895.1 Planctomycetaceae bacterium
AGCACGGCATCTCGGGCGTGGCGCTGATTTCCGGCGACCGCCACCGCTCCGACGCCCGCCGCATTACGCGCGAGCAGGGCTACGACCTGTACGACTTCCTCAGCGCCGGGCTGACCAACTACCACACCCACCCGGTGGTGAAGACGCCGGGGCTGCTGTTCGGCTACAACGCGAAGAACACGTTCGCACTGCTGCACTTCGACACGGCGGCCGAGGATCCCAAGCTGACGTATGAGATTATCGACATCGAGGGCGAGTCGATCTGGTCGCACGAGTTGACACTCAGCCGGCTTACCGATTAGCCGGCGCAACGCAACAACTTGCCGAGATTGGGAAACGTGTGTACGTTTCCAGCCCCTCTTTTCTGCTGACAGGCTGGAAGCCTATCCCACGCCGTTCCGACTCGCACGCCCAAGCCATGAGCGAATCGTACCGAGCTGCGTCCTCGCGGCGCAGCTTCTTCCGCCGGGCCGGCTGGGGCGCCGCGGCCGCCGCAGCCGGGGCAGGCAGCGTGCCGGCCGCCGGCGCAGGGGAGCAAGCCGGTCTCCCGGCCGCGCCGGGGCTGAAGTCGATCCAAGAGTTCGGCGTTCTACCCTCGAACGACGCGGCGGTGAACGCGAAGAACCTGCAAGAGGCCATCGACTGGGCGGCGGCCCGCGGGGCGGCGCTGTTCGTCGAACCGGCGGACGAGCCGTACCGCGTGGCCGGCGGCCTGGTGCTCCGGCGGAACGCCTCGCTGGTGGGCGTGCACGGACCGGTGGGCCGCGGCACCCGCCATCCCGCCAAGCCGCAGCCGGTCGGCAGCGTGTTCGCCGTCGACGACGAAGACCGGCCCTTCCTGACCGTCGAAACGGCCACCCAGGTTCGCGGGCTCCAGTTCTGGTACCCGCGGCAGCCGGCCGCCGACGCCGGCCGCATCGTCGCCTACCCGCCCACGATTCGCGGGTCGCACGCCCGCAGCGCCCAGGGGGTCACCCTGTCGTGCCTGACGTTCTACGGCGAATACCTGGCGATGGACTTCCGCGCGCCGCGGGAACGGCCGTGCGAGCAGATTCTCATCGAGCACTGCTACGGCAAGCGCAGCAGCAACCGCAAGCTGATATTGGCGGCAACACGCAAGGCCCGCCGCAACCCCAACGGCCGCAAGGACTTCGGCGCGTTGCGGCCAATACTTACGGGTTGCATAAAACCCCCGAAATGGGCGGCGGCAGACTCGAACTGCCGACTTCCACCGTGTGAGGATGGCGCTCTAACCAACTGAGCTAGCCGCCCGGATCATCCACGCCTGCACCTGGCTCGCACCCCTTGCCTTGCTCGCAGAAACTTATTTTCCTGGAGAGTCCGCTCCTTAGGTACCGGCAGACGGTTCGCTCGTGGGGGGCTCGAACTTCGGCGCGGTGGCTTCCTGCCGGTCGTCTGCCGACGCCGGCACCTTGGCGGTCGACGAGACCGACCGCGAGGCCGATTCGATCTCGTCGTCGATTCCCTGCATGCCCTTCTTGAACTCCATCAGTCCCTTGCCCAGCGAGCGTCCCACCTCGGGCAGTCGCTTGCCGAACAGCAAGACGGCGATGACGCCGATGATGAGCATCTCCATGGGACCGGGCGAAAACCCAAAAGCGAATAACACGTTCATGGCTAGACCTGAAACGCTGGATTATAGCAAGTTCGGTTTGGGCGACAAGCGAGCCGGCCGCGCACACTAACTGTTGGCCGTTTCCTTGTCTCGTGAAGATCGGTTTTCGTCGCCGGCAATCTTTTCGGCCGATTCGACCTCGTCTTCAATTCCTTTCACGCCCTTCTTGAATTCGACAATGCCCTTTCCGAGTGAGCGCATGACGCTCGGCAGACGGTTTCCAAACAGCAACAGAACAACACCCGCGATGACCATCATCTCGAGCGGTCCGGGCATTCCGATGTACGCTAGCAGGGGTGCCATGGCAGAAGCCTCGCAAAGTATATAGGTGGGCGGCAAGCCGAATTGTTCGCAACCTACCGCAAACGGTGCCCGCGGCATTCGCACGACACCAATACCGCTACCCTCAATTGTACCGGCGGCGTGGGCGGTGTCAAATGCAGCGCCACGCCACCAATGTTGCAGTATAACCGGAACTGCCCCGGCGGTCAATCAGCGGCTACTGCTGCGTACCCGGGCGTGCGCCCTCGGGCGTCGCCTCCACGTACAGGGGCAGGAAACGATAATAGACCTCGAGGGAAAGGGTTGCCAGGGCGGTGGTGTAGATTCGGCCGCCGTATCCCCCCCAAACGGTGTGGGTATCCCAGGAGCCGGCCAGTGGCCCGTCCTGGTGCTGAGTTTCGATGAGTGCCCGCTGCATGGCCTCGTTCCACCGCTCCCAAGGTTCACCACCCAACTGATACATGCCGAGAGTGGCATAGTACCAGTAGTAGAGGTTAGGCTGTCCCGAGCCGGGCAGTTCGCCCAGGATGTAGTCGCCCGCCTCCTCGTTCGCGGGGTGGTCGCGCGGCATGCCGAGGAACTGCCAGCAGACGAGGGCTTCGGCGGTCATGGGGCGCGATACTCGCTCGCCCGGCCGGTACGACGACAGTCCGCCATATTTCCCCGAAGCCGCACTGCGCAGATAGCGGATCATTCCGTTTCGGGTCTGCTGGGGCGTGGGGATGCCTGCTAGTTCCGCGCTCTTGAGGAACATGAGTTGCCATCCGTGGACGCTGGTATCGCCGGGGTCGCCGGGCACGTACCGCCATCCGCCGGAGGTGGGGTCCTGGGCGTCGACGGTATACTGGACCGCCCGCCGGACCGGTTCGCGGAGGCGCTGGTCGCCGGTCATGCCGTAGGCTTCGGCCAGGGCCAAGCCGGCCATGGCGTGGCAGTATATTCGTGCGAAGTGGGTAGCATTGCCCTGGAGGCTGCCGTCGGGCTTCTGGCTGCGCAATAGGAATTCCAGGCCTCGGCGGACATTGTCTTGGTACTCGCCTTCGCGATGGGTGTTGCCGGCGCCGAGGAACGCCAGCAGCGCCAGACCGCTTACCCCCGTTTCGGCCCGGACGCCGGCCGCCAGCCGGTCGCGGCCGCCCACATGACGTTCGGCACCGCCGCCGAACTGGCCCGGCGCCCATCGGCCGTCGGCCTGCTGGGCCGAGTCCAGCCAACGGAGCGCGGCCCGGACGGCGACCTCGCTTTCCGAGGAGGCTCCCCGCTGCCGGGCTTGGGTTTCGCGGTCGGGGGCGACGCGCAGCCGGTAGAGGTCGGGGACGGTGCCGGGCGGGCGGCCCGACTCGGCCACCTCGGGTTGCTCGTCGCCCGGCTCGCTGCGCCCGGCCGCGCGGTCGCCGGCCACGTCGCGTCCGGCCCGATCGGGGTCACTCACCGGTGGCGGCTCGGTGCCGGCGCCGTCCAGATCGCCCGCCCCGAAGGCGTCGTCGGGCAGGCGAGCGACCTCGGCGGGCGCTTCGCGAAGCCGCGGCGGTCCGACCATGCGGTCGACGATTCCGGCCACGGCTTCGGCCGGATCGGGCGTGGAGCGTATCTCGTCGAGTTCGGGCAGCGGCATGCGTTGTTCCACCAGCGCGGCCGGCATTCCCGGTTCGGAAATCTCGTGCGGCGCCTCCGGCTTGGGCGCGGCGACGAACTGCCGCTGCGGCTCGTCGCGCCGGGCGGGCACCGTCAAGCGGACCGTCGGCCGGCGCTGCGGCGGCGGGGCCTCGATCTGCTGAGGCTCCTGCCCCGCAGCGGTTGCTCCCCGGGCGCCCTCCGGCTGCGGCGGTTCCGGTTCGGGCTGCTGCGCCTCAATCAGGGCCACGTGGTCGGTCATCGCATCCCCCGGAAGCTCCGGGGCCTCGGCCGTGGTCTCGCGCTCGGTCTCGACGGGTTCGGCCGACTCCTCGCGGTCGGGAGCTTCCGGCTCGGGCTGGGCCACCTTATCGTGGGCGAACCGTTCCCAGGGCTGAGGTTCGGCGTGCTGGGCGTCCTCGGCGGCGGCATCCTTCCGCTGCTCGTCGCTCTCGACGAAGGAAACCTGAGTTTCCGGCTCGCGCGGCGGGGGGATCGAGGCGGCAATCTGCACTGTCGTCGAGTACCCCAGCAGCAGCAGATGCGCCAGGATGGAGAGGATTAGGCATTTGCCCAGGGGTCGCGACTGGCCCCACCGCGTTCGCATCAGCACCAGCACCATGATGGTGAACGCGGCCAATCCGGCCCAGAGCAAGCCGATGATCAACTCCGCGCTGGTCAGGATTTCGACAATACGGTCGAGTCGCATGATTCTGTCGCCTCGCTTAGGGTAAACGTAACTGTCCCTTTCGGTAAGGGGGCAGGTCCATTTTTCGGGCATCGTCTTTCGGTAAACCAGCGCCGATTGGCCGAAAAATGGACCAGTCCCCCGCCGGCCCTGCCGGAGTTCACGCTTCAGCGTGCCGGATATCGCACGTGCCCGGCTCGCACGCTAAGCGTGAACTCCAACAACGGGTGCGGCGATGTTTTTGCCTTGCGGGCGTGCTGGATGCGGGCCCGGCTCGCACGCTAAAGCGTGAACTCCAACAACGGGTGCGGCGATGTTTTTGCCTTGCGGGCGTGCTGGATGCGGGCCCGGCTCGCACGCTAAAGCGTGAACTCCAACAACGGGTGCGGCGATGTTTTTG
>PWXP01000565.1 GCA_003561895.1 Planctomycetaceae bacterium
ACGGCCACCGGCGAGCTGCGGCACGCCGTTTGCGAACGCGGTCCCGGCGTCTTTTTCGGACCCGCGCCGAACGCCGGGACCCACACTGAAAATGACTTCGAGAATTGACCCGTTATGTTGTCTGTTTTTACCGATATCCTTTGGCAAATGTGGCTCGTGCTGGGCCAGATGGCTCCGTATTTGATTCTGGGCTTTTTGGTGGCCGGCGTGCTGTCGGTCTTGATTGCACCGCAGTGGGTCGAGCGGTGGCTGGGGCGGCCCGGCATAGGCCCGGTCGTGACGGCCGCGATGGTCGGCGTTCCGTTGCCGCTCTGCTCCTGCGGGGTCATTCCCGTCGGGGCGTCGATCCGCCGGCACGGGGCCAGCCGCGGCGCCACGACGTCGTTCCTCATTTCCACCCCCCAAACCGGCGTGGATAGTATCCTGGTCACCTATGGCTTGATGGGGGGCGTCTTTGCCGTGTTCCGGCCGGTGGCGGCTCTCGTGACAGGCCTGGTGGGAGGCTTGCTGGTGCAATGGGCCGATCGCGGCAGTGCCGGCAGCGCCGCCGCGGCAGAGGAGCCGGCCAACTGCCAGGACGAGTGCTGCACGGAGGCCGCGCCGCGCCATTCGGTGCTGCGGGCCTTGCGCTACGGGTTCCTCACCCTGCCGCGCGACATCGGCCCGGCCCTGCTCGTCGGCGTGGCCATTGCCGGCACGGTCAGCGCCCTGGTGCCGCCGGGGCAACTGGGGTTCCTCTTCGGAGGCGGGATCGTGGCGATCCTCTTGATCATGGCCGCCTCGGCGCCGGTTTACGCTTGTGCCACCGCTTCGATCCCCCTGGCCGTGGCGCTGATCCATGCGGGCGCATCCCCCGGTGCCGCCCTGGCATTTCTGATTGCCGGCCCGGCGACCAACGCCGCCACGATCGCGACCATTTGGAAGGTGCTCGGTCGGACGACGGCCGGAATTTACCTGGCCACGGTTGCCGGCAGCGCGGTGGCCGGCGGGCTGCTGATCGACGGGTTGTTTCCCGGCCTGGAAGCGGCTATGCCCGGCCTGCCCCAGCACCTGCACGAGCACCAGGCCATCGGGTTGGCGGGCCACCTGGGGGCGGGCGCCTTACTGGCGATCGTGGCCGTTTCGGTCCTTTCCGCCCGCCTGGAAAAGAACCGCGGACTCGAGGAAAATGGTGCCCCGACGGCCGATTCGCCCGAAGACCGGATCGAACTCGCCGTTGCGGGTATGACGTGCGGCCACTGCGCCGACGCCGTCCGCCGCGCGCTGGTCGAATGCCGCAGCGTGGTGTCCGTCCAGGTCGATCCGGCCGCCGGCCGCGCCGTGGTCGCCGGCCCGAACCTCGACGCCCAACAACTTGCCGACGCCATCCGCGGCCTCGGTTACCAGGCGAAAATGTGAGGCGGGTGGTTCCGGCCGGCCGAAGGAAACAGTCCCCGTGAACGGTTAAGGTGTTTGAAATGATGCGGAGCGTCGTCCCACGGACATCCGCGTCCCGGAATCCCCTGCTCCCATATTGACCACTTGGAAACCCATGTACACGCCCATCCTCGACGGCATCGACTCGGTCGGTTACGTCGACTTTCACGTTCGCGATTTCCACAGCTACGACACCGAGCGGGGCGCCACCTACAACGCCTACCTGGTGCGCGATGACAAGACGGCGCTGATCGATACGGTCAAGGCCCCCTTCGCCGAGCACCTGCTGCGGAACGTGGCCGAGCGGATCGACCCGGCCAAAGTGGACTACATCGTGTGCAACCACGCCGAGCCCGACCACGCCGGCGGCCTGGCACGCGTGATGCAGGCCATGCCGCAGGCGAAGCTCGTGTGCAATCGCCGCTGCCGCGACACGCTGGGCGTATACCATGACGTCGCTGCGTGGCAGTTCGAGGTGGTCCGCACGGGCGACCGGATCCGCCTGGGCCGCCGCACGCTCGAGTTCGTCGAAACGCCCATGGTCCACTGGCCCGAGTCGATGGTCACCTACGTGCCCGAGCAGAAGCTGCTGTTCTCGATGGACGCCTTCGGCCAGCACTACGCCACGACGCAGCGGTTCGACGACCAACTGGCGCTGGCGACGATCGTGGAGGAGGCGAAGAAGTATTACGCCAACATCGTCATGCCGTTCGGCAAGCAAGTGCAGGCGGTGCTGGAGAAGGTGGGCCGCCTTCCGATCGGCATGATCGCCCCCGCCCATGGCGTTATCTGGCGCACGCACTGGCAAACGATCCTCGACGCCTACGCCGCCTGGGCCGCCTGCCGCCCGAGCCCCAAGGTGCTGGTCCTCTACGACACCATGTGGGAAAGCACCGCGCAACTGGCCGAGGCCATTGTGGAAGGCGCGGCGCAGGACGGCGTGGCGGTGCTGCCCATGCACGTGCGGCGCACGTCGCTGACGCGCATCGCCACCGAGGCCCTCGACGGCGCCGCGCTGGCGCTGGGCAGCGCCACGCTCAATCGCGGCATGATGCCGGCCGCCGCCGCGGCGCTGAATTATCTCGAGGGTCTCCGCCCGGCGGGCAAGGCGGCGATGGCCTTCGGCAGCTATGGCTGGGGCAAGGGTGCGCCGGAGGCCATCGACCGGTGGATCGACGGCATGCCCTGGGAGAAGCTGCGCGAACCGATCCGCTGCCAGTACCGGCCCACGCCGGAGATCCTGGACGAATGCCGCGCCGCCGGCCGCCTGCTGGCCGATAAGGCCCAGGAACTCGCCCGTCAACACGCCGGCTGAGGCGGTTCGCCGAAGCGGTCGCCGGGCGTCACGCGGTGGCCGCGCAGGAACGCGGCGACCGACATCATCCGCTTGCCCGCCGGCTGCACGGCGCGGAGGGCCAGGGCGTCCTCGCCCGCGGCGATCACCAACCGCTCGCCGGCCGCTTCCACGACCGTACCCGGCGGGGCGCCGGGGCGGGGCGTGGAAAGCACGTCGACCGGTCCGAGGATCAGCCGCACCGGCGGGCCATCGCCGCGCAGCCAATAGGTGTAGCACTTCGGCCAGGGCTCCATCGCCCGCACCTGGTTCTTCAGCCCGTGTGCGGGGCGGGCCCAATCGATCGCCCCGTGCGACTTCTTCAGCCGGGGCGCGCGGCCGGCCAGCGCCGGGTCCTGCGGCAGGGCCTCCAGACGCCCGGCCTCCACCGCGTCGATCGCCCGCCGCATCAGCCACGCGCCCAACTCGGCCAGCCGGGCTTCGAGTTGCTCGGCCGTTTCGTCGGGTTCGATGTCGACTCGGGCTTGGGCGATGACCGGCCCGGCGTCGACCTGCGGCGTCATGTGGATCACGCTGACGCCCGTCTCGCGCTCGCCGTGATAGATGGCCCACTGGATCGGCGCCGCCCCGCGATACTTCGGCAACAGTGAACCGTGCAGATTCACCCCGCCAAGCCGGGCGGTGGCCAGCGTGGCTGCCGAAAGAATCTGCCCGTAGTCGCACACCACCAGCAGGTCGGGCATGAACTCGGCCAGGCGGCTCCGCGAGGCGTCGGTATTCACGTCCTCGGGGTCGAAGATGGGCGTGCCGTGCCGGCGTGCGATGTCGCGGATCGGGCTGACCCACTCGACCGGCTTGCCCCGATGCCGGCGCAGCGGCCCGGTCACCAGCGCGGCCACCACGTGGTGGGTTTCGTAAAGCGTGCGGAATGTCGGCACGGCGAAGGGTCCCGTACCCATCATGACTAGTCGCATAACGCATTATGCTAGGTCATGGCGGCCGAGGCGTCGAGGCCCACATTTCCGAATTGCCAGGCGCCGGGAGCCGAAGTACAATGAGCAAACCCATTCGAGCAAATCGGTGGATTGCCCGGAAGACAGTAGATACCCACATGGAGGTATGTTTCAGTGACTGCGCTGAACAAAGAAAAGCTGCTTCGGCAGTTGAGCAAGCGGCAGCGGCGGCGGGAGCAACGGCCTGCCCCGGCGACACTCGAAGTAAAACCGGCCTCCCAGGGGCAGATGAGCCGGATGGTGAACAACTATCAGGACCTGCTCCAGAACATCGAGCACTTCGTGGTCGACGCGTACCGGAGCGACCGTTCGGACGAGATCGACGACCGGGCCGTCATGGAGGGGTATCGGCGAACGCTGCTGGGGAATCGTCCGGGCCCGTCGCCGGCCGGCCGCATCGTGGAGGCGGTTACCGAGGCCCGCGTCATGCGGGACCGCTGCGCCCCGGTGGCCGATGAACTGTGGCACGACGCCATCCGCGCCCTGATGCGGTCGGTCAAGAACAACTCCGACCTGGATGCCGGCGAGACCAGCTACCTCGATTTCGTCGGCCGGTTCGTGTGAAAAGCCCAGCGGCCGGTCCCCGTTCGCTTGTAGGATGGACATTCCTGTCCGTTGGGAGGGCTGGAACGCACTTGCCCTTCCGCTTGCGACGGCGCCCTGTTGGAGTTCACGCTTTAGCGTGCAAACGAGGCATGTGCGGGGTTCGGCACGCTAAAGCGTGAACTCCAACATTGGGCACGCTAAAGCGTGAACTCCAACATTGGGCATCCTGATCTCTGGGGAAACTAAAATGGGGCCATTTCGTCGGCTAGCGGCGGGGCCGAGAGCGTATAAGTCAGTCGTAGGTTGGTGCCAGGATAGGTGAATTCGGCAGCGTTCAGATG
>PWXP01000623.1 GCA_003561895.1 Planctomycetaceae bacterium
ACAATCGCCTCGTAACGAACCGTGGCCCGTCTTGCAGGATGGAGGCTACGCATTCCCGCGGGCAAGCAGTGATGTGCTACGGCTCGGCCGGGAGTTTCGGCAATCGGTCGACGATGCTCCCCGAATCGAACGCCTGCGGAGGTTGAAGGTGTCCTGACGAGAAACACGATTGACTTCGCGCCGCGCCGTCCCGCACCTAGAAACGGAAGAGCCTATCCTCCCCAAGGCCTGTTTCTTGCCTTGCAATCCGGCGTCCGATCTGCTAAGCTGGATACCTATACATATATACACTTCCTTCAGCGTTTCGTGTGGCGCACCCCGGGGGGGTAGAACTGAGGGGGTGAGTGTGGAAAATCGGAAAATTGGCACCCAAAAAATCGAGGCTCGGGGTGAGTCCGCGAGGTAACCGATCACACGGGATTGTCCCGATTTTCGCGGCACAAAGGGCGATTTGCCCAATCGCCGCCTGCCCCTTGGCGGCGGGCACGGCCGTCTTCGACGCCCAACCCGCGGAAACGCCCGGAAAGCGCCAGCCCCCCGCCGGCGACCGCGCAAACGCCCCCCGCTCAGGCACGCACTCGCACGAAGAGAGAGAACGTCTGGCTCCATTTGTTCGGAATCCTCCGTCCCGAGTTTGCATCACAGTACGGGACTAACCGCCCGGAGCGTGTGACTTCCGGCACTTCTGTCCAGATCCGCACCCACAGACAGGACAACATGTGGTTCATGCTCCACATGCTCCGTAGCTGGTGCGGGCTCCAGCGACGAAGATCCGATGACCACGCCGGGGGCTTGGCGGCAGCCAGCACTCGAGCAGAAGGCCACCCTGACCGTGGCCCGATTTGTGTCCTTCGCGTACACAGGTCGGCAGATTAGCCGTGTTCGGTATTGGTGTCCTTGATGGGTTGTTCTCTGGCTGTGGGACAAGCGCGCCCCATTTCCTGCCAGAAACGGCGGGAGGCGTTGCGGAAATAGGCCACGAGTTCGTCGGCTGAGACGTTGCGCGTTTCGCTCGCGACTCGATCCTGAAGCTGATCCTTCATTTCGATGCAGTGAATGTCGGATGCCGCCGGAAGACGGTCCCAAATGGAGTTACTCATTGAAATCGACCTCCTTGGGGCTGATGATCGTCAACATGCCGTAGCCGTTGAGCAGGTTGACCTGATTGTAGCCCTTGATTTTGTCCAGTTTCACAATATGCCGGAAGTTCCACGACACGATCGCATCCGCCCGCGCCACCGTTGCGGCGGCCACATGCCGACAGTCCTCCAGCCATGCTTCCGGAACGACGCCGCCGGCTACGTATTCGCGGGCCAACGCCTCGATTTCCGGCGTGAACGCAATCCGCTCTCGCACATCGTCCGGCAGGTCGGCAAACAGTCGGCGAACCGGCTCGGGCGCGTCAATCAACTCGGCCTCCAGGACTTCCGTGAACAGCAGCCTCGCCTTGCCCGCGCAAATGGCGTCAAGGACGCGGCGGGAATCGTCGGAGAATTCGACGTCGAAGCACCCACCGATCACCGACGTATCAAGGTACAACCGCCACTGGCGTGCTATCATCGTCGATCCCTTTCTTCACGGCCTGCCGTCTGTCCCGCCCTTACGGCCACGCTCTTCTATCGTATCACCTATTCGTCGCAGGCAACACCTTCGTGGCGGGCAACACCCGCCTTTCTTCAGTCTACAGTGGCAACCACGTGCCGTCAAGGCGGATGCCGGCTCCGGGAAGGCCCCGGCTTGCCGTTTCCGCGTCGGCTGGCTGCACTTCTCACATGCACCACTTCAGCGTCAGGCCGGCATCCGCCCTGCCCCGGCATTCGGGCAACGCGCGGCGGTGGGCTGTCTACGCTCCGCTGGCCGCACTCGCAGCCGTCAAATCGTCCAACTCCCGCAGAATGCGGGCGGCGGTCGAGGAATCGTCGCCTAACAGCGGCACCGGCTCGTGGATGCCTTGGAAGGTGGACAGCATGTACTCGGCATCATCGCGGCCGATGCCGTAAAGGAGTGGCAGGCGGCTGGGCAACTCAATCGACCCGGGCTGCCTCCGCGGCGATATGCCCCGCCAGCGAGGACACGAATGTCTTCAGCCCACTCATGGGCGAGATTTCGACAAACCGCCCTGTTTTGACTGCGGCTCGGGATGACGCGATGATCGCAGCAGTGGTGTAAAGCTGCTCCTGTACCAGCTTCTGACATAACAGGTCGTACCGCTTCAAATACGACGCGTCCTCGAATTCCTCAAAGACGGGAAAGTGAGGCGATTGGGCCTTCACGGGGCACCGCGACTTCGGCGTATCCTCGACGAGGACAAACCAGCCGGCAAACGGGCGTGGTTGCTTGCCGAACGCACCTTCTCGGTAAGCCGTCCAGAAATCGTGCGCCGTGCCCAGAGCCTCTTCGGTTCGATTGTTGAAGTTCTTGCCGAACGAAGGGCCAACGTGGCTCTTCAACTCGATTGCTGCAATCAACTGCCCCTTATAGGTCACTAGCAAGTCCCATAGCTTGGTCGGCCGAAAGTAGCCTGGCAGCGTAAGCAGGGTTCGCTGCTGATGGAACTGAGCGCGGGCCAGACCGTTCGCGCGCACGACGTCGTCGAGTACCAAGGCCAGGAAGCCATCCATATTTTTGCCGGCCGTAACGCCCGCGCGCTCGCCTTGATCGGCCTTGCCGGATTCAATCTGTTTCTGTCTGGCGGCTTCACGATTCCCCCAAAAAGCTTGCACAGCTTCGCGGGCCTTCTTCTGATAGTTGACAAGATTCAGCGACATCTATACTCCATGCCCACCCAGGGCCGAACGTTCTTCTTTGCTGAGCCCGTACAACTTGAACGCCGCAAGGCTGCACGCCTCCAGGTCCACCCGCTCTGCCGCCTGTACCAATTCCGCCCGTAGTGCGTCGGGTACGGCGGCCCAATGCGGAATCCGAATACGTCGCAGGTATTGCGCCTGAAACCGGAGGAAGCCGCCTCGCATTTTCGTCGAGTACGTCGCGATAAACAGCCGTGTCAGGGCCGACAGCAGGACCGCCTGCAAAGCCCGCAGGTCCCAGATTTCGGATGTAACATAGTACAAGTTGTGGTGGGGGTAAAGCTTCCCGCCCTCGAAAACGACGTGGGCGTAGCCCTTGATGTCGGGAATCAACAGCTTCGGCGTGCTGGCAAGCGCCGGTGAAATGCGGTCAATGGTTCGATACCAACTGGCCGGCGCTTTCCGTGCGCAGTGGCGGCTTGCGATAACGTGCCGGCGCGCCTCCAGGTATCGACGCAGACGGGGATAGTCTTGAAGCTGGACGAGCCGGCCGCCTTCCATAAACGGGTTGATGACTCCTTGCCCGTGCCACTTCACCTCACCGGACACGATGTCTTTCGTTGTCACCAGCGGCAGTTTTCGGTCGGCTTCCACATCGAGCGCGTCGTAGTTGCCGATGAACGCCTTGTCGGCCCCGGTAGCAACGCCAATACCCACCTTGCAGCCGATTTCTTCGAGAGTTGGAAAGTACTGCTCGAGCCGGCGTATCAGGGCCATATGCTCCGACGATTCGAGGAGCCAGGGATCGAACCCGTTGGTCACCCCGGCCAACTGGCGAACCTGGCCGGCGTCCTTCGGCAAGGAGGGCGCACGGAGCGCCTTTGCCAATGCCGTCAGCGTCGGCCGGTCAACGGCTGGGCGATGGGCTATCCGGGTCGCACCGGGAGGTTCGCGGCTGATGATCGTAATGGCCGGATACGCGATCACATCGGAATGGAACGCCGGCGTATCGACCATATCAACGTAGACTTTCAGGTGAAACTCCTCGGCGACAAGCTTGCGCAAAGGCCGGCCGTAGCGGTTCCTCATCCAGCGATCGGAGCAAATGAACCCGACGCTCCCACCTTTGGACAGCGCCAAAAGGGAGCGCTCAATAAAAGGAACATACAGGTCCGCCCGGTCATAGATCGTCTTGAATTCCCTGCGGTACGCCGCCAGCAACGGCGCGGGAATCAGCTCTTGCCGCACGTAGGGTGGATTACCGACCACGAAATCGAATGGGCTCCCCAAGGGAACCAGAAGGAAATCGCTCTGTACAAGCCACGCATCTGCGAGTAACGTGGCCGTGGGACTATCGAATCCCTCGCTGGCGAGCAATGCTACCAAGGCCGCATGCGTGGAACGGAACGTTTCTCGGTGCAACTCCACCGCCCGAATGGCATGGGTGAGATCGCTCGCGCCGGCGGAGGCCTCCTTCCTGGCTTGCCACGCGCTCAAAAGCCTGCGCACGGAAGGCAGCAGGAAATCCCCCGCGCCGAACGACGGCTCCAGAAGCCGCATCTCGTGCAGCGGCCGGTCCACCGTGTAACCGACCAGGTCCAGGATGAACTCGACCACGGCCGAGCGAGTGAAGACCGCACCCCGAGCCTCCAACCCACTGTTCGTGGCCAACTCCTCCAGCGCCGCACTCACCACCGGCGAATACTCGCCGGGGTGCGCGTCGGGAAAGTCGAAAGTAAGCCGTCGTAACCCAATAACCTACCGAATTGCGTGGGATAGGCTTCCAGCCTGTCGCCGGAAAAGACAGGCTGGAAGCCTATCCCACGCTTGAAGTTCCCGGTAGTTTATTGTTTTA
>PWXP01000526.1 GCA_003561895.1 Planctomycetaceae bacterium
AAGGCCGCCGGGAGGGCGCATGTTTGGGGTGTGCTTTACTGCGCCCGCCACGACCGCACCGGATGCATGCGTCAAGTATACTCGACGCCGCGGATCCCTGAATCGCACGCGAGGGACATTCGTCGGGCGGTGAATCGCTGCCCGCACACAGAGGGGTGAGCTATGCGAATCTACGATTTCACACTGGTTCTTTCGCCTGGGATCGAACTGACCGAGGAACTGGGCAATGCGTTGTTCGAGGTCGGCTGCGACGACGGTTCGCCCGGAGCGTGCGAAGGAATCGTCTCCATCGACTTCCACCGCGAGGCGGAATCGCTCGAAAAAGCCATTCGCTCGGCGGTCGCCGATGTTCAGAAAGCAGGCTGCGCGGTTGCGAGGGTCGAAATCGACGCCGATGCCCCGGCCATCCAGAACGTGTGACATGAATGGCCCGTTGGGGTCAGGTTTGCTCCGCGGCCACGATGATGACTCGCGGAATTGGGGAATCGACAGGAACAACGTCGCAAGGCATAATCCAGGCAGGTGGCAGGAGTTCTTCGCATTGCTCGAAAGAGGCCACGTCATGCCAAGATCGACTATCGAAACTGATGAACGCGCCGCGACTGTTCACCCATGGCCCTCACCTTGCCCATGGCCCTCACCTTGCCCATGGCCCTCACCCGAACCCTCTCCCGGAATGAGAGGGGACGTGGGTCCGCCCCTTTCCGGATAGCCCATGCCTGCCGCCTCGGGCTACGGGTACCCATTGACAAACGCCAACGGCACGATAGAATGAACCGACCATGCGAAACCAGCAAGCGACCCAACTCCTGTTTGAGCTTTCCCGGCCCGGGGCCGCCGCCGCGCGGCTGCCCGCGTGCGACGTTCCCGAGCGGCCCCTGGGCGAGTTGCTGCCGGCCGAGGCGGTGGGCGACAGCCCGCCGCCGCTGCCGGAGCTTTCCGAGCCCGACGTGGTGCGCCACTACGTGAACCTGTCGCAATGGAATATGTCGGTCGATACGCATTTCTATCCGCTCGGCTCGTGCACGATGAAGTACAACCCGAAGCGGAACGAGCGGCTGGCGTCGCTGCCCGGGCTGGCCGACCTGCACCCGTACCAGCCCGAGGCGTCGATCCAGGGAATGCTCGAAGTGCTGTACGACTGCCAGGCGTTCCTGGCGGAGATTGCGGGCCTGCCGGGCGTATCGCTGCAGCCGGCGGCCGGGGCGCAGGGCGAGCTGACCGCCCTGCTGGTGGCCGCGGCGTACTACCGCGACCGCGGCGAACGGCGCAGCGTGGTCCTGCTGCCCGACAGCGCCCACGGCACCAACCCCGCCAGCGCCGCGATGGCCGGCTTCCGGGCCGTGTCGGTGGGCAGCACGGCCGAGGGGCTGGTGAACCTGGACGACCTGGCCGCGAAGCTCAATGATCAGGTGGCCGTCCTGATGATCACCAACCCGAACACCCTGGGGCTGTTCGAGCGCCAAATTGGCGACGTCACCCGCATGGTGCACGAGGTGGGCGGCCTGGTGTACCTCGACGGGGCCAACATGAACGCCATCATGGGCCTGACGCGGCCGGGCGACTGCGGGGCCGATCTGATGCACTTCAACCCGCACAAGACCTTCAGCGGCCCGCACGGCGGCGGCGGCCCCGGCGCCGGTCCCATCGCGGTGACCAAAACGTTGGCGCCCTTCCTGCCCTCGCCCATCGTGGTCAAGGACGGCGAACGCTTCCGGCTCGACGAGGACCGGCCCAAGTCGATCGGCCGCGTGCGGGGCTTTTTCGGCAACACGGGCGTGCTGGTGCGCATGTTCTGCTACATCCTCACGCACGGCCCGGACGGCCTGCGCCGCGTTTCCGAAGACGCCGTGCTCAACGCGAATTACCTGCTCAGCCGCGTGAAGCCGTTCCTGCCCGTGCCGCACGGCGACCGCTGCATGCACGAGTTCGTGGCCACGGCGTCGGAACTCAAAGCCCAGCGCGGAGTGGCGGCCATGGACGTTGCCAAGCGGCTGCTCGACCGCGGCATGCACGCGCCGACGGTGTACTTCCCGCTCATCGTGCGCGAGGCCCTGATGATCGAGCCGACCGAGACCGAGAGCAAGGCCACGCTCGACGCCTTCGCCGAGGCCCTGTTCCGCATTACCGAGGAAGACCCCGACCTGCTGCACGACGCCCCGCACACCACGCCGGTCAGCCGTCCCAATGAGGTGCAGGCCGCCCGCCAGCCCGTGCTGCGGGCTGGTTGCTAGTTGCTGGTTGCTGGTTGCTGGTTGCTGGGGGCAGTTCATGCTTCGCATTGCATATAGGCCTTTGGCGTCTGAACAACCTCGCAAGCAACTCGCCGCCCCTGACCCCTTGCCATGCCCGCCGCCTACCACGTTCTGATCGATCCGCCGCTTGCCGGCCCATGGAACATGGCCGTCGACGAGGCGCTGTTGGAAGATGCGGCCGGCAGCGGCCGTGCGTACTGGCGGTTCTACCAGTGGCAGGAGCCGACCCTGTCGTTGGGCTACTTCCAGGAGTACGAGGAACAGGCACGGCGCTACCGGGAGCGCGGGTTGCCGATGGTTCGGCGTCTGACCGGCGGCGGGGCCATTCTCCACGACCGCGAGTTGACCTACAGCGTAAATCTGCCGCGCGATCATCCGCTGGCCCGCACCCGCGATGAATTGTACGGCGTGGTGCATCGCAGCGTGGTGGCCGTATTGTCGCGGTGGGGACTGGAGCCGCAATTGTTCGTGGCCGGCACGGGGAGGCCGGCGCGCGAGCCGTTTTTGTGCTTCGAGCGGCGTGCCCCGGGCGACGTGCTGGCCGGGCGCTCGAAGGTGACCGGCAGCGCCCAGCGCCGGCGCCGCGGCGCAGTCTTGCAGCACGGGAGCGTGCTACTGGCGGCTTCCGATGCTGCCCGGCACCTGCCCGGCGCCGGAGAGCTTGCCGACTGCACGGTCGATGCCGACGAACTTGCCCGCCGATGGCTCGACGAACTCTCCAATCAGCTCGGCGGCGCCTGGCAACCGTTTCGCCTGCCCAATAGCATTCGCACCCGCGCCAGCGACCTGCTCACCGGCAAATATCTGAACGAATCGTGGCTGCGCCATCGGCGGGCGCCGCAATAGCCGGGCGCAGGGGGCGGGGTGGCCGTCGCTGGAGTGCCGGCATCCGAAGTGCAACATACGATGCGGCGTTCGGGAGGCGGGGGCAGTCTCCCATAACGGCTATCGGAGGCGGCGACCTCTTGCCGGAACGCAAGAGCGTCCGGAGGTCCGAACCCCCGGACGCGTATTCCTGTGCTCGGTGCCGGGATGCCCATGCCCCCGCCCTATCGGGCCGGACGGGCAGGTCCTGACCAAGCACAGGACCGACACGTTCGGCACAGGGTGGCCCGAGCGAGCCCCTTTATTCCTCGTCCTCCGGGTCAACAGCCTCGGGAGGCTCAGGGGCTTCAGGAAGCTCAGGAGCGTCCACAGGGTCAGGAGCCGCGGGTCTGCGTACGCGGGCGGCCGGGTGGGCCGTCCCCGGCGCGGCAGTGACCGGCCTGGCAGTAAACGGCCGGGCTGTGACTGCCCTGGCCGTGACCGGTCGCGCGGTGCGCGGCCTGGCCGTGACCGGTCGCGCGGTGCGCGGCCTGGCCGTGACCGGTCGCGCGGTGCGCGGCTTGGCCGTGACCGGTCGCGCGGTGCGCGGCCTGGCCGTGACCGGTCGCGCGGTGCGCGGCCTGGCCGTGACCGCTCTGGCCGTGACCGGTCGCGCGGTGACCGCTCTGGCCGTGACCGGAGCCGCAGTGACCGGGGCACTCGTGCGTGCCCGGTGTCGCCAGCCGGCATCGGCCGAGACCACCAAGGTCAACACGGCCAGAACAACGAGACCTACAACAGTAATGCGTTTCATACAACATCCCTCCAGTTCCAGAAAGTACCGTAACGTCGATCCGCGACCATCGCGGAGCTACCCAATCTGTTTCGGGAACCATGCCGATCCTCACCTTGTGGGCGTGGTTGGCATCACAGGTTCACCGACGTTATGGAACTATAAACAGCGGAGGGCGCCGGGGAAAGTCCGACAAAAAGTCGCGATGGACTCCTGGTACACGTTGAGGAGTCGACGGCGCGGCCTATCTTCTCTCCGGCACGGGAGGGCTGCACTCCCGCAGGCAAAACGGTTCGGTCCCGGCAAAAAGAAACGCCCGAGAGCAATCGCTCCCGGGCGCGTGAGACTATAACCATGCCGTGGCACGGCATGCAGATGCGCACCGCACCGCCGCCAGCGACACGTTGCAGACAGGATGGACCCGGCTCGTTCATGACAAGCCGGCCGCCAGGACCTGCCCACTAGTAGTCTTCAGGTTCTTCCACCTCGGGGACCTCGACCTCGTCGGGCTGGTCGACCACGACGGTCTCGTCGACGACGGGCGCGGCCGTCACCGGGGCGGCCGTCACTGGGGCGGCCGTAACGGGAGCGTACGTGGCCCGCTTGTGCAGTCGCGGCCTTGCAGTTCGCGGCCCGGCGGTGACCGGAGCAGCGGTGACCGGGGCGGCCGTAACGGGAGCGTACGTGGCCCGCTTGTGCAGTCGCGGCCTTGCGGTTCGCGGCACACAGGTGACCGGAG
>PWXP01000294.1 GCA_003561895.1 Planctomycetaceae bacterium
AACCTGCGCGTTCATCACGCCAAGGTGGTCAAGGTCTGGATGGCCGAGCATAAAAACGACATCGAAGTGTTCTACTTGCCAGAGCTGAATCCGGATCAATACATGAACTGCGATTTCAAGGCCGGTGTTCACGGCAGGCTGTCGGCCCGAACCAAAGGTCAGCTCAAAGCCAAAGGAATCGCTCATTTGCGAAAGCTTCAGAAGCTTCCAGGTCAGGTCATGAAGTACTTCCAGGTAGAGCCAATTCGATATGCCGCTTATGCGTGAGTATATCTACTTAAATGCCGGGTTGATAACCATGCTGACACTTGGGTTTTTTCATTATCTTCCTTTGTTCCAGCCGTAATGGTGAATTCCCCTCTTACATCAGATTCATAGTTTGAATATACGGCGTAGATTGGTTTGTCGTGGTCGGTATAAGATGCATAGAACTGCCCCCACAGGCCCGCAATTTTTCCAGACACACTCGCCTTTGCTTTGTTGGTTGTGCAGACAGTCGCACCATTGACGCTGAATTGTTCCGTGTTTAAGTGTTTCAACACTTTTCTCGGAATATATGATGATTGTGATGGGACTAAGCAGCTAACGCAGAGGTCAGCGACGCTCAGCACGTAGGGTTCGCAGTACCTTACGCACTAAGAATAACGGATAACTCCGACAGGGTATATGATCACACGGAACGGAACAGCTCGAACGATTGTTACAGATACCGTACCACCCAAAGCTGAAAGAAAAATATCGGGTAGGCTAGTGGCCAGAAAATCAACGTGTTTAGTTTGACTACAGCGATGTTATGCAGCGTGTTCTTTTGAGGGTGCCATTTAACACGGCTCAAGATGCAGCGATTGAGTCGGTAGCCGGCGTACAGGTGCACCACTATACCGCCCAGTAGCCCCAAAACGACATCGACCTGAAACAGTATGAACTTGGTTAATGAGCTGAGTACCAACACCAGAACATAATAGCCGACTTGAGGGCCTAGCGGAGCCGAACCTGACGACCGCCGACGCGGCATTTTGCCACGCCGTGGCTGGCGACGGTGGGGCTGGCGACGTCGGGGCTGTCCGGATCGAACGGAAGTTAGCTGATTGATGGTCATGGAATCACCTTACACATAAATACGCTGGTTGTTACTCGCTTGGAAGGCAGCAAGCGTTCGAATCCGATGATCCTTCTGTTGCCAAGCGCTGGGATTAGCCATTTGGGGAGACAGGACGACGATCACGTTGCCGGTATGCAACACCTCGAACCCCCGCTGGAGCAAAAACGCCGTACGGGCAGAGTTATCCTGAGCTATATTTCGGCTTTGGCACCAGCGGGCATACTGTGCCTGCAATGTCGTATTCCACTGACAGGTTTTACCGGCTATGTGGCACTTTATGATTACACCGTTGGTTCCGGCATAACTTTTGGCAACAGAACGATCTGTCGAGAAGTAAATCCCATCGCCGGACAGATTACCCGCCCCTACCAAGAAGCCGTTTCTAAAAATAGCCCGAGCACTGTCAATCTGGGGTGTACCGTGATAAACCGTGTAGGTGCGCCAATTAGGCTTCGAAGTTTGAGGATGGATGCGGCCACGTCTGGGTTTGGGGTTTCCCTTAGGGCGGTTTCCAGGGTAACTGCGAGTATTATGCCGTTTGGTAGATAAGTGCGTTGCTCTGCGTTTAGGTTTGCGTTGCTGCTGCTTGCGGCGTTGTGGAACCGGCGCTAATATCAACAAAGACTGAACAAATTGCTTTAACCACATCGGAATCACCTCACAACCTGCATGATCGGACGCAGGCAGTCATGGCCGATTTCGAGATTAGCCTGAATGATTGGGTTGTGCGCCGCATTCAGACGCTGCGAAGTAGACCCGGCCAGTGACAGCGTCATGATGTGACGCGGACTCGGCAGATTAGCAATCGCCTTAGCCAGATCACAGACCAGTGTGCCGTCGCCACTGGCGAGTATGATCACCTCGGCGCGGGTGCGACTGACCAGCACCCCAGCTTGGAAGGTCAGCAGGCTGTCGATATTGGCCAACCGCTGTTGACCCTGATAGGTCTCGACCGTTTCAATGGCCCGCTGATGAACGACCCAACCATGCTGCTCAAGATACTGTTGAAAGCGCTTATCATCCGGTGTGGATGAAAAGAACGCGTGCAAATCACACCGGCAGGCGCTAGCACGGATTAGCCGCCCCAGCGCGCCGAAACGGATCGAACGATGCAGGTGGCGCTGGGCACTGTAGCAGAGGTTTTCTATATCGGCCAGGAGTAACACACGGCGATTAACAAACAGATCCACAGGACCGGTACGGTCGGCGATGAGTGGGAGACGGCTTGAACGTCGAGAATGACCATTGGTAGACATGTCATGACTCCTTCAATTTCAATCAGTGAACATCAGAAAACAAGGGGATCGAAGTCGAACACTTATCAGTTATTGCCGAACTGAGTTGAAAAATTTTCAGGCCAGAGCAGGAGTGGCCATCCTTGGCCGGGTGTTTTTCAGAGTTGTATACAGCGAGCCTGAAGGCCACGAGGTGATTGAACGATGACCGCCGAGATTTGTGTGCCCTGCGTCAACTTGCAACCGCTGGGCAGCTGATCCAGAGGGATGAACACTGGTGCAGACTGGAACGCCTCGGCTTCACCGAATGCATACCGGGGACCACAGCGCACCACCTTGAGGCGGTGGCGAAAGCCGTTACCGACCCGAAACTTCGCCTCTTGGCGTCCCCCAGTGATGCGATGTGCATGTGCACTGGCGTACTGCTGATCAGTTTTGCAGGGCAACCGGTCGGCACTGCTCCACCGGCACTTGAACCAACGCCGGTAGTCCAGCTCCTGTGGCCCGGTACCGAAGGTGATTACCAGACGGTGGCTTGCGACGGTATATTGGTTGAGCAGCGGTACCTCGATGCCACCAGCATGATCAGCAAGGCCGCTTTCAACACGCTGTTCGGCGAAGGACACCTCGAAGGTGAAGATGATCGTCTGCTCGGTATCCAGAAGCTCCAAACGTACCCGATTGAGATCCCGATGCTGCAGCATCAGCTTCAGATCATGGCTAGTATTTTGCTGTTGAGTTGTGCTGTTGAACAGCTTCAGCGCATAACTCTCAGCGATGAACTTTAACTGATATATTATCTTATCGATGGCAAGGTTGACATCGGCGGTGATGAGGGGAGGAGTATCCGTCATGGGATCATGCTCCAGTTGATCGGACTCCGGTTGGTTAGAATCCGAGATAGGGTTCGCCCGATTGATCAGAATGTGTTTAAGCCATGAGATCATTGGTATCGCTCCTGTGTGTGACCGGCGCACTGCGGTATGCGGTACGCCGGTGGGGAAAGACTATTAGGTGAGCTGCACCTGCTTGGCGGCTCCACCGCGGGAGTTGCCAGCGCTCGGCACGAAAGTAACCTTCACCCCCTCACGAAGGTGTGTGCCCGGTGCAAGCTCGGTCTTATGTACGAAGAAATCCTTGCCACGCTCGGAACGGATGAAGCCGTAACAACCGCTGTCGCAAACTTTGGTAATCACCCCCGACTGACGCCGGGGTGTATTGCCAACATTCGCCGCAGTTCTCGGCCACAGATAGCGTGCACTGATGCTGCCATCCTTGCCGTAGACAAAATCGCCAACCAACACCTTAGTGCCGGGAAGCCAAGCCTTATCAACGGGCACCCGAACCTGATATAGGGCCTGGTTAGTGGTGCAGCACACCTCAACAAAATTGCTTCCGGTGAGGGTCACCTCGGCGGGTAATACATCGATGAATACCCCATTTGAACCAAAAATTAGATACTGACAGCCCCCGACGATACGACTGGCACCGGTCAGTTGGAACTGCTGATCAGCGTTCGTGAGTCGTTTGGGGAAATTCATCGGCTGCGAAGGACCGTTGTTAAAAAGCGCCATAATTTTTTCTCCTAACTGATTGAATACATGATGACGGCTTGGTTACAGTCAGAGCTACGACCACCACTCCAGAATTGGAGAGTTAAATGAGCACCATGAGGTGTTCGCTTATATTGGCCGTTGTGGGACTAGGATTATCGTCAGCGACATGTGCCACCAAAATCATGAGTGTTTCGATCATGTCTACACCGTAGCGGAGATTTTGCGGATCATGAGGGTAAGCTCCTTTAGTTTGTAAAGATCGAGTGTTGAGCACTTCCAGTGTGGCCTATGTACGGCGGGGTACTCCTATGACTGAGCGTATTGCTTCACCTTGTCATGGAGGAAAAAATGTACGCTTTTACCGAATCTACGTTAAGCAACGCTATAAACGATATTTTCAAGCTCAGTTGATAACTTTCAATACCTTGGTCATACACCTACCTAATCGAGAGCGTTTTAACCTGTCTAACGCTCGGCCAACTCAGCCTCCACCTCAGCCACGGGTCGGGTATGCTCGGCATAAACCCGCGCCAGGATTTCATTGCGCTGGCGTTGGGCGGCGGCGCTACGCTGGGGCAGCAGAGCCGGTTCGGTGCGTAATACGAATGGTCGGGTGGGGCGGCCGTGAACCAGCAGGCGGGCAGCGACATGATAATCCGGCAGACTCTCCAGCTCTCGGCGG
>PWXP01000533.1 GCA_003561895.1 Planctomycetaceae bacterium
ACCGAGCAGCCGAAGCCGAGCTACCAGATCGACGGCCAGCAAGTGGCCTGGGCCGAGTATCTCAAGCAGCTTCGCGCCACGGTCGACTGGTGCAACCGCGCGCTGGCCGCCGAGCAGCCGTTCGAGGTTCACTCGCAGGGGTACACCTAACCCGGGGACTGTCCTCTTCGGCCGGTAAGGGGACAGGTCCATGTTTTCGGCCATCGCTTTTTTCCGAGAACAACGCGTTTTGGCCGAAAAATGGACCAGTCCCCGTCGGGCCCGTCCCTTTCGGCCGACCCTTACACCTCCCGCACGCCAACCATGTTCGATCCAGCTTCCGACCTGCCGACCATCGCCGACGGCACGGAAACCGTCACACTGCGGCGGCGCGGCGACCCGCCCGATGCGCCGGGCACGGCCATCGAGCGGGCCTTGCGCCTGGCGGTGGTGCGCCGCGAGCCGATTGTGGGCAACCGGTACGAGGTGCGCCGCCGGGTCGATACGTTCGGCCGGTTCACCGCCGGCGACGTGGTGTGGCGCCTGCCCACCGGGTCGCCGGCCGCCGCGCCCGCGGTGGGCGACGTGCTGCTCGACGCCGCCGGCCGGCGGTGGACCATCCTCGAGGTGGAGCAACCGCCGCTGGGAACTGCCTGGCGATGCACCGCCCGCGACCTGGCGCTGGCCTATTCGCTCGACGACTCGGTGGCCGTGCTCGAGCCGGTGTACGCGAAGGGCTGCGGCGGGGCGGCTGAGGCCACGTGGGTGGCGTGGCGCACGGGTGTGCGGGCAAGCATCCAGCCGATCCGCGACGCACCCGCCGTCAACCACGGCGCGCGGCTGGCGGTCCGCCGCGTGCGCATCCTGCTGGCCGAGGACCTCGACCTCAGCGCCGCCCATCGCATTCGCGGCCCCGAGGGCACGGTGTACCGCATCCTGGCCGTCGCCGGCCGCCAGCGCCTCGGCGAACCCCAAACCATCGAGGCCGAAACGTTATGAACCCGTTGGAGTCCACGCTTGAGCGTGCAAATGCCTCCAGCGCAACACCAGGCACGCTCAAGCGTGAACTCCAACAGGCTGGCACGTGACGGAAGCGGAGGTGTTATGAACCTGGCACAAGTGCTCCATCAACGTTGGGCGGCCGATGAATCGCTCAACGCCCTGCTGCCGGCCGAACGCGTGTTCACCGGCACGAGCGTGACGCCGGCCATGCCGCTGGCCGTCATCTCGAGGGCCCGGGCGAGGCCGGCGGTACAGTTCGCCGACGGGGCCGGGCTCGACACGGTGGAGGTGCGCATCGAGTTGTACGACCCCAGCTACGACGCCTCCCTGGCGGTGCTCGCGGCGCTAAAGCGGGCGTTCGACCGCACCCGCTTCGACCTGGCCGGAGCCGGGAAGGTGCTGTACATGCGCCGCACGGCCGACCACGCCCGGCAGGAACCCGACGGCACCTGGCGGACCACGGTCGAGTTCGACTGCACCGTGCTACTCGATGGCAACATGTAGGAACCACAAAGGACCCAACCATGAGCTTTCAAGCCGAAATGCGCGCCGCGCTGGGCTGGCGCTGGACCGAGGGCGCCACGTTCGACGCCCGGCTCGATTACGCCCGGCAATGGCTCGACGAACACACGTTCGGCGCCGAGGCCGCCTGGTCGGTTGAACACGCCACGCTTCCCGGCGGCCATACGCAGACCTACGACCTGACGCACCTGGTGCGCTACGTACTGGGCGACGTGCTGGTCACGGCGCTTGCGGGCGTTCACGCGATGCTGATCGTCAACCACTCTCCCGACGGCGGCTCGCTGCACGTGGGCGGGGCTGGAGCCGACGCGTGGTGGGCACCGTTCGCAGCGGCCGGCGGACAGTTGGTGGTCGCCCCCGACGGCGCCGCCCTGCTGGCCAGCCGCGCCGCACCCTGGCCGGTCGACCAGGCCAACCGGAACTTGCGCCTGGAGGCCATCGGCGGCGACGTACAGTACTCGCTCGCCCTGCTGGGCGTCGGGCCGGGCGCCCCGAGCGCGTAGGGTGGTTCCGGCCGCACGTGAACGCTTACCGAAAAGCCAGGATTAACCCGCAATTTCCCCTCCCCGCTCATTCCTCGCGACCCTGCCGGAGGGAGGGTGAAGTCAAAAGTAAGTGGCATTGGCCAACCGCCAACCGCACCGCCGCTGCAACGTCCTGTGGGGCGCAAACATGTATTCCCCGGCCACGGACAGCCGGAACCACCCTACGCTCTGGAGCGATAGCCCATGGCAACCACCTTCCACGAACTCGCCGGATCGCCGGTCGAGACGTACGGGCCCGAGGGCCTCAGCGCGCGCCGCACGCTGGCGTGCGCCTGGCCCGACCGCGCGGCGCTGGTGCGGGAGCTGTTGGGCGACGGGTACGCGTTCGGCGGGGGCAACCGGGCGGCGTACCCGACGGCGCCGGCGGCGGTGGCCATGCGGGTGCGCGTCGAGCCGCTGATGCACGACCCCGCCGGCCAGCCGCTGCCCGGGCTGGACCAGGGCCTCAGCGCGTACCACGGCTTCGCCCGGGTAACGGTCGATTACCAGATGCTTGCCCCGGCCGCGCCGGCCGGCCTTCCCTCGCCCGCGCCGGGTACGCTGGTAAGCTACTGCACCGAGCCGGCCGAAGAGCACGTGCTGTTGCCGGGCGGCGAACTTGCCTGGCCGGGCAACCCGGCGGCCACCTTCCCCGCCGATGCCCGCGGCACGGTACGCCTGCCGGCCACGCGGCACCGGCTGAGCTGGCATCGAGTGGTGCGCCCGCCGTGGTCGGCCATTCGAGCGAGTACGGGCGCGCTCAACGCAACCGAGTTCCTCGGCGCCGCCGCCGGCACGCTGCTGTTCGAAGGCGCCGCGGCCGGGCGCGAGTTCCTGCGGCTTTCCGAGCTGCACGCCGCCGAACACGTCTGGCGCCTGGAGTACGCCTTTCGCGAGAACCCGTTGCGGCCCGCGTGCGAAGAAGCCGGTTTTCCGGCGGCCGACTTCGCCGCGCTGCTGCGTTTCGAGTTGTGAATGACCATGATTTTCGTATTCGGGTATCCCGGGAACGTCGGCGGGGCCAATACCGAGTTCTGGCATACGGTGAAGCTGTGGCGGCGGATGGCGCTAGCCGTGACGCTCATCCCCACCTGGCGGGCCAGCCCGGACTGGCGCCGGCGGCTCAACACGCTGGGATGCCGCACGGTCGAGTGCCCGCCGGAGCGGCTCGAAACCGTGCCCGGCCTGGCGGGCCGCACGGCGGTGGCCCTGTGCAACGAGGCGTTCCCGGCCGTGGCCGGCCGGTTGCGGGACCTCGGCTGCCGTACCGTTTGGGTGGGCTGCATGAACTGGCTGTTCCCGGCCGAACGGCTGCACTACCGGCGGCACCGGCCGTTCGACCATTACGTGTTCCAAACCCATTACCAGCGGCGGCAGCTCGAGCCGCAGCTTGCGCGGTTCGCCTACCGGCCGGAGCAGGGGCGGGTGATCCGCGGCGCGCTGGATGCGAACGAAATTCCGTTCCGGCCGCTGCCGCACCGCGCGGACGAACGGTTTACGGTCGGCCGGATCAGCCGGGCCGCCCCGGAGAAGTTTTCGCCGCGCACGTGGGCCATCTACCGACGCACGCCGTACCCGATCCGCGCCCGCGTGCTCGGCTTCGGCCCGGCGGTGGCCGCACGCACAGGCGCCCCGCCGCCGTGGGCGGAATGCCTGCCGGAGGGCGCGCAATCGGCCGCTGAATTCCTGCCCACGCTGCACGCGATGGTCTTCGCCGGCGGCACGGCGGAGAACTGGCCCCGCGCGGGCCTGGAGGCGATGGCCGCCGGCGTGCCGCTGGTGGTCGACCGCCGGGGCGGCTGGTGCGAGATGATCCGGCACGGGCAAACGGGCTTCCTTTGCGATACCGAAGATGACTTTGCTTTCCACACGACGCAACTCGCCCGCGATGAGCCGCTGCGCCGCCGCGTCGCCTACCAGGCCCGCCGCGAACTGGAGGAACACCTGGCCGAGCCCGCGAGGTTGAGCGCGGAGTGGAGAGAATTGTTGGAATGACGAATGACGACATTCGACACTCGTTATTCCCCTCACCGATCGGCCAGACCTACGACATCTGCCATGCTGAAAATCGCCGCCGTCTGCTGCACGTATCTCCGCCCGGTGCAACTGGGGCACCTGATTCACTGCTTCCGCAAGCAGGACTACCCGGCCCGGCTGCGCGAGTTGGTTATCCTCGACGATGCCGGCCAGTACGCGAACGAGTCGGGCGATGGCTGGCGGCTGGTTTCGACGGCGGAGCGGTTCGCCACGCTCGCCGAGAAGCGGAACGCCGCCGCCCGGCTCGTAACGCCCGACACCGAGGCGGTGGCCGTCTGGGACGACGACGACGCTTACCTGCCCTGGGCCCTGCGGGCCAGCGCGGCCGCCCTGCAAAAGGCCCCCTGGTCCCGCCCTTCGGTCGTCCTGCACCCGAACCCCGACGGCACGCTCCGGCAACACCGCACCGGCGGACTGTTCCACGCGGGCTGGAGCTACCACCGAGCGGCGTTCGAGGCGGCCGCCGGGTATCCGCCGGAGCTGAACAACGGCGAGGACCGGGGC
>PWXP01000372.1 GCA_003561895.1 Planctomycetaceae bacterium
CGGCCGCCCCAAGCGTGTCCGGCGGCTGTCGGCCGCCCCGACAATCGGCATAATCGGGATTAGTAACCGTTCACGGGGCGACGACGCAGTTTTCTCCGCGGTATGCGAAGGGGACAGTCCCCCTGTGAACGGCTACCGGGATTATTCGTCGATGGGGCACAGCACGGCCGGGGAGGCCGGCAGGAACGGGGCCGTCAACGGTCGGTTTCCGCCGACCGGCGTTTTTCCAGCAGCACGGTATTCCCCGAAGGGGTATACTGGACCAGCGTCATGAAATGCCGCATGAGCATCAGGCCCCGGCCGCAGGGGCATTGGAGCTGCTCGGGGTCGGTCGGGTCGGGCACGCGCGCCGGGTCGAAGCCGGCCCCCTCATCGCACACCTCGATCCGCACCAACTCGGGACGCAGCCAACACCGAACGCGAACCTGCTTGGCCGTGTCGTAGCGATTGCCGTGGGCGATGGCGTTGACAATGGCTTCCTCCACGGCCAAGCGCACGCTGAACCGTTCGTGCCGGCTCCAGCCGGCCGCCGCCATCTGGCGGAGCAGCGCTTCCTGAATGCGCCGCCCGGCGCCCGCTTCGCTGGGAATCGACCGATCGGTCTGCCAGGTCCAATGCTCGTCAGCCATCAGGCACCGTTGCGATAGGCTCGGGGCGTTCGAGGCCCCGGATGCACGGGGTCGGGCGCCGCGGAAACGGCAGGCCGAAAAGCGCGCCTTTCCTGTCGGCAAAAGCTTATTGCCGGCCTCGGCCACGTCACACCCGACGCCTAACTCTCGCCGTCAAAAGGCGGCCAGCGCGTCGGCCTCATCATCGCGAATATCGAACAGGCGGTCCAGTCTCGTAATATTGAAGACCTCGAAGATTTCGGGCCGGATATTCGAAAGCTTCATCGCGCCGCCGTTGGCTTTCATCTTCTTGTCCAACGTGATGAGTTTGCCCAGGGCGGAACTCGAGAGGAACTCGACTTGCGAGAAGTTCAGCAGGAGCTTGTCGCGCTGCTGGCCGTCGACCAGGCCGAACAACTCCTGCCCAAGCTCCTGGATGCGGATATCCTCGATGAGCTTGCGGTCGCGGAAGCGGATCACGGTCACGTCGCCGACCTCGTTGACCTCGATGTGTCGATACTCAGCCATCGGCCAAACTCCTTGCGGTAGGATGCTCGTCAACAGTCCTCATATTAACCCCTGCGGAAAATATATCAACCCCGCGCCCCAAGGCGGTGCGACGGGCCGGTCTCGCTACGAGCCCCGGGGCGGTGATCGCCAGGGCTGGTGCCTTGTGTGGGGGGTAGCGACCCCCGCATTAGAATGCACCGCGCCGCACGGCCCGGCGGATTAGAAGGAAGTTCTCGCCCCCGTATTCGGTCACCGTGCCGTCAACCCGCCAGTAGGAAGGATCCGGATGGTCCCCGATGGCCAACCCCACCCGTTCCAGCGCCAGGTTCTCCAGCACGATGAATCGGCCGCCACCGAAGTCGGTGAAAAAGGTAATTCGGTCGCCGGTCACTCGGAAGGTGCCGGGCTGAGCGACCAGCTCGGTGCCTTCGCGAAGCCGCTCCGTCCCGGGCGCCGTTCGCTCAGGGGGGCCGGTCGCCGAAGGATTCCCGGGCTGCAACGTGGACCACCGCCCCGGATCGCCCGGCTCGCTGCTCCTCGGAGCCATGGCCAGGACCGCGCCCAGCAACAGCGCGCCGGCACAGAAGAGCGAGGTTGCGGGCAACCGGGGGCCCGCCGGAAAGGTGGACTTCCTGATGGGGGGTTGGCCGATCGGGTTGGTCGGTGCCATGGGCGAAGTGCGGGGGTGCGAGGGTTTCGGGGGGCCGCTGGCGGCTACTTGCCCTCGGGCCGCTTCATGATGAACGACTGGAGGATCAGCGTGGCGGCCAGCGACAGCATGGCCCAACCGATCCACTCGGCCGGTTGAATGGTCTTCTGCGCCATCGGCCTGCCCGATTGCGTCAGCGTCGGCGTGGCCGCGTTGACCGCCGCCAGCGGGTGCCCGGTCCGCTCGGCCAGCATTTGGGTCAACTCGGGGGTCAGTTTGTACGAGTCCACCACGCGGAGCTGGAACCCCAGGAACAGGAACAGCATTCCCGCCAGAAATAATTGGTTGCGGTTCACGTCGAGCATCTGTCAGCTCCCTGCATCGAGGAACGATCGGTGCCGGATAGTGTTGGAGTGCACGCTTCAGCGTGTGGCGCAGCGCTCCGACACGTGGTTGCACGCTGAAGCGTGAACGCCCACCGCCCGGTTCACGCGAGCGTGAAGCCGGGGGTCGCCTCCTCTTAGCTTATCGAGCGGGCCGATCACGCTGGTTGATTCAACATGCCTGCATACGGGTTATTCCGGGGCGCACGCGCTCGTGACGGGGGCAAGGGGAGGGGTCCTGGCGCTTGTAGCCGCTGCGCCGATTGTGCCGGGCCGTCCGGCCATTTCCTCAAAAACAGCCCCGGGGCCCGCTCGACACGGCTCCGGACGTGTGAGACAATGGTAACCGTTCACGGGGCGGCGCGGGCTGTTTTCTCCGCTCGATGCGAAGGCGACAGTTCTCCTGTGAACGGTTACAGACAATAACGGTTACAGACAATAACGGTTACAGACAATGCAGTCGTCCCGCGCAAGGCCCGCGGCGATTCAGCGCTTCGCAACCCCATGCAAACGGTCACGTGAACCTACGGCATCGCACGTTTTTCGCCCACGCGGCACACGGCTCGGTTGGCGTGATGCCGAACCGGAAGGGCCCGCTCGGCGAGACGGCTTGGAATTTCGCCATGCCCGAGTCTTCGGCAGGTTTTCTGCGTGTTGGTGTGGTCGCCACCCCGGTGGGCGACGCCGCCGACCGTGCGCTGGACGCGCTGCTGGCAGCCGTTGCCCGGCGGCTGCCCCACGAGGCGAAGCGGGCGTGGAACTCGGCCGAAGGCCCGGCGCCCAGCTTCGCCGAACTGCAAGCGTGCGACGTGGCCGTGATCTACGGCCGGCGCATGCCGCTAACCGGCGAGGCGCTCGCCCGCGTGCAGTGGTACTGCCAGCGTGGCCGGCCGCTAGTGGCCTTGCGCGCCGGTGGCGGTCCGACCTTCGCCCACTGGCCGCAATTCGATTCCGACGTGCTGGGCATCGGAGCCGCGGGGAGCGTTGCGGCGGAGTCCGGCCCTTGGCGGGTCAACCCCTGCGCCCCGTCGCCCCCGATCGTTGCCGACATCGGCGCGATGGGGTTCTGCGGCAGCCTGCCGCGGGGTATCCAATTGTCCGACCATGCGGAGGTCCTGCTGGAGTGCCGCGGGGCGGGGCCGCCGCAGCCGGCGGCCTGGACGCCCCCTCGCGGGCCGGCTCGCGTCTTTGCCACCGTGCTGGGCCAGCCCGACCATCTCGCCGCACCTGCTTTTGCCGTGCTGGTGGGTAATGCGCTGCACTGGGTTAGTCGTCGAGCAACTCGCGAATGAACCGATATTTCGGACGGCCGCCGGTGCCGGTCAGGTGCTCGGCGAGATACCGCCGGCGGTCGCGCGGGTTGTGGGGCGGGCGGAAGTTGTCGCCCTTCTGGAGGACGGGGCGGAACTCGGTTATGCCACCAAACTCGCGGCTGCCCGCCGCTTGGCACGGAAACCAGTGCCCCCGGCCCTCATCGTCCACCAGGTAGAATTCCGGATAGGTGTGGCCGGGCACCCAAACCGAGCGGGCCGGAATCCCCGCCGCACGGCAGATGGCGATGAACAGCGAGGTCGTCTCTTCGCAGTCCCCCGTGCCGTCGCGCAGCGCGGCCAGCGCCCCCTTGATGGGCCCGTGCTCGTACTCGACGTTTTCGCGCACCCAGTCGTAAATGGCCTCGACCCGCTCCCAGGCCGTCTCGGCGTCGGCGCCGATTTCGCGGGCGAGGGCGCGAATTCGCGCGTGGCGGCTCTCGATCAGCGGGCTGGGCCCCAGGTACGTCCGCAGTTGCCGGTTCAGGTCGCGGTTTTCGGGAATCCGATAATGCGACGTTTCGGAAGGCGGCAGCAGGACGCTGCGGTCCACCTCGAAGGTGACCACGGCCCGGGCCTCTTCATTGATCGGCAGGAAGGGAATACGCACCAGCATCTGCCTAACCGTCTCGTCGACCATCCGGTAGCTGATCGTTGCGTTCGGGGTGACGTCCTCTTCCACAACGCGGACCCTTTGCTCGGGCCAGTCGAGGGGTACGGGGACCGACCCGACCAGTCCGCGGCACGGTTCCCCAACGGCCAGCACCTCCACGCCGGCCTGCCAGCGCACCGTACGCGTTTGTCCCAGCAAGGGGCCTCCTTCCGTACCGCGCTGGAATTGGGCCGCCGCCGGAGCGGCCAACAGGAGCGAAAGGGTTATTGCGATCAGGACTGGGAACCAGCGCACGGCGCACCTCCCCGCAGTTGCTTGGGCAATCGGTCGAAACGGCCCCACCGGGCCACTTTCTCTATTCTAGCCCATGTGAGCTTAGCCGTCGTAACCCAATAACCTACCGAATTGCGTGGGATAGGCTTCCAGCCTGTCGCCGGAAAAGACAGGCTGGAAGCCTATCCCACGCTTGAAGTTCCCGGTAGTTTATTGTTTTAC
>PWXP01000074.1 GCA_003561895.1 Planctomycetaceae bacterium
GCCCTGCTGCTGGCACTGATGACGTTCGACGTCGGGCCGGGCGACGAGGTGATCGTGCCCAGCTTTACCTTTTTTGCCACCGCCAGCGCGATCACGCGGCTGGGGGCCCGGCCCGTCTTTGCCGACATCCGCCCCGATTCGTTCAACCTCGACCCGGCCGACGTCCGCCGCAAGCTGTCGCCCGCAACCCGCGCCATCCTGCCCGTCCACCTCTTCGGCCAGTGCGCCGACATGACCGCGCTGGACGGAATGGCCGACGAGTGGGACCTGCCGGTCATCGAAGACGCCGCCCAGGCGATGGGCGCGGAGTTTGAAGGGCAACGAGCCGGGTCGATGGGCCAGATCGGCTGCTTCAGCTTCTACCCCACCAAGAACCTCGGCGGCGCCGGCGACGGCGGCATGCTGACCACGCGCAGCGCCGATCTGGCTGAACGCCTGCGGCTGCTCCGCGGCCACGGGATGCAACCGCGGTACTATCACTCGGTGGTCGGCGTCAACAGCCGCCTCGACTCGTTCCAGGCGGCCGTGCTCAACTGCAAACTCCCCCACCTCGAACACTGGACCTGTGAGCGGCAAAAGCTTGCCGAACAGTATGCCGAGCTGTTCGTCGCCGAAGGCCTGGACCAGAAGGTGGTGCTTCCCGGGCCCACGCGGGGCAACCGGCACGTATGGAACCAGTACGTTATTCGGGTTCCCGACGGCCGCCGCGACGCGCTCCGCAAATTCCTCACCGAGGCCCGCATTGGTACCGAAATCTACTACCCGCTCGGATTGCACGAGCAGGAATGCTTCCGGCACCTCGACTACGCGCCGACCGACCTGCCCCAAACCTACCGCGCCAGCCGCGAGGTGCTCGCCTTGCCCATCTTCCCCGGCCTTACCGCCGCCGAGCAGGAGCAGGTGGTGGCCCGCATTGCCGAGTTCCTCAACCGTGCCGGCGGCCACGGCATTCCCGCCCCGAAGTTCCTCCAGTATCCCGCGCGGCGGAAAGCGGCCGGTTGAGGGGGTGCCTCCCTAAGGGCGCGCTCAGAAATAACTTGAACAAATTGTAGTAGGCACACGGCGTGTGCCTACTACACTCCAATTGACCAACTTATTGGTGAGCGCGCCCTAAACTTCGAAAGGCAATCGCCGTATAATGATGGATGTGCAGGAGGCGTAGCGGCGCGTGGCCGTGCGCCCGGCCACCCCATATTGGACCGGGGGGAGAGGCAATGAGCAAGCAGGCGTGGTCCGGACCGCTCGAACAAGTCGACGCGTGCCGCTGGCGGATTCCGCGCCAGTATAAAGAGGGAATGCGCGTCGACGGCGAGGTCTTTGCCGACGAAGCCCTCATCGCCAATATTCGCAACGACCAAGCCCTGGAACAAGTGGCCAACGTGGCCACCCTGCCGGGAATCCAGGGCGCCAGTATGGCCATGCCCGATATCCACTGGGGCTACGGCTTTCCCATCGGCGGGGTGGCGGCGACGGACCCCAACGAAGGCGGCGTCATCTCGCCGGGCGGCGTCGGGTACGACATCAACTGCGGCGTCCGGCTGGTGCGAAGCCACCTCGACGTTGAGGAAGTCGTCCCGCGGCTCGAACCGCTGATGAGCCACCTGTTCAAACATATTCCGGCCGGGGTCGGCAAGGGCGGACCCTACCGATACCACGGGAAAGCCCTCCGCGAACTGCTCCAGCACGGCGTCCGACACCTGGAAAAAACCGGCTTCGCCACCCCCGACGACGTCGAGCACACCGAAGCCCGCGGAAAGCTCCTCTACGCCGACCCCGAACGCGTCAGCGAACGCGCCAAAAAACGGGGCGAGGACCAATGCGGAACCCTCGGCGGCGGAAACCATTTCCTCGAAGTCCAGGTCGTCGAGGAGGTGTGCGATGAGCGGGCGGCCGAGGTGTTCGGGCTCCGATTGGGACAGGTATGCGTGATGATCCACTCCGGATCGCGCGGGCTGGGCTACCAGGTGTGCGACGACGCCCTGAAACTGCTCCGCGGCGCGCCGAAGAAGTACGGCATCGCCTTGCCCGACCGGCAGCTTCTGTGCGCCCCGGTCGAAAGCCCGGAAGGGGAGGCCTACCTGGGCGGCATGCGCAGCGCGGCCAACTACGCCTGGGCGAATCGGCAACTGCTCATGTGGCAGACCCGCGAAGCCATCGCCCAGTTCTTCGGCCGCGACTGGCAGTCGCTCGGCCTCGACCTGGTCTACGACGTGGCCCACAACATCGCCAAGTTCGAGGACCACGAAGTTGCAGGCCGGAAGAAGGTCCTGTGCGTGCATCGCAAGGGGGCCACGCGCGCGTTTCCCCCCGGTCATCCCGAAGTGCCCGAAGCGTACCGCGCCGTGGGCCAGCCGGTCATCATCCCCGGCGACATGGGTCGGGCGAGTTGGGTGCTGGCCGGCGCGCCGGCGGCGATGGAACGCACCTTCGGCAGCACGTGCCACGGCGCCGGGCGCGTCCTCAGCCGCACGGCCTCCGTCAAGCAGGCGAAGAACCGGCGCATCGACCGGGAACTGGCCGAGAAGGGCATCATCGCCAAGTGCCGGCACTGGAAGGGGCTGGCCGAGGAACAATCGGAGGCCTATAAGGACGTCGCCCAAGTGGTCGACGTCGTCGACCGCGCCGGCCTGGCTCGCAAAGTGGCCCGGCTGCGCCCCATCGGCGTGGTCAAAGGATAACACGAACGATGGCCAGCGATTTGCCCCGACGTAGGATGGACGTTCCTGTCGGTCTGACATTCCTGTCGGTCTGACATTCCCGTCCGTCTGACATTCCCGTCCGTCTCTCGTGTGGGGTGGATAGTGCTGCCCGAGCGGCTAACGACCGACACGAATGTCCATCCTACTGGTAAACTGCTGGGTAACCGTTCACGGGGGGGACTGTCCCAATTGTCGCGGCCCACTGGAGAATTTGCCCATTCGATCAACCGTCGCAGCCGCGAAAATGTGACTGTCCCCTTCGCATGTACCCGGGAAAACTGCCCCCGCCGCCCCGTGAACACTTACACTGCTGGAAAACACCAACCCAGGAGACGATCCCATGAAACTCGAAGTCACCAGCACCGCGTTCGGCCAGGACGAGGGGATTCCTCGCAAGTACACCGGTGAAGGCGAGGACCTTTCGCCGCCGCTTTCCTGGTCGGGCATTCCCGAGCAAGCCCGCGAAATCGCCGTCCTCTGCGACGACCCCGACGCCCCGACGCCGGAACCGTGGGTCCATTGGCTCATTTACGGCATTCCCGCCCAAACAAGCGGCCTCCCCGAAGGCGTTCCCAACGAACCCCGGCTGAACCACCCGCCGGGGGCCGTGCAGGGGAAGAACTCGTGGCCGTCGGGCGTCACGATCGGCTACCGGGGCCCGATGCCGCCGCCGGGCGGGCCGCACCGTTACTATTTCAAGGTGTACGCGCTCGACGCGGAACTGGGCTTGGAGCCGGGAATCGAAAAGCAGGTGCTGCTGCGCGCGCTCGAAGGCCACGTTTTGGCCGAGGGCGAACTCATCGGCCGCTACGAGAGGTGACGCGTGCCCGACCGCCGCAAGCACCGCGGCCCGCATCCTGAAGACGGCCGGTTGTTCTCCCCCGAAGTGCTACCCCGCCTCCGCGCCGCGGCAAGCGACTTGGCATGGCTGCTCTCGCGGGGTTACGCGCCGGATTCGTCGCTGAAGCTGGTCGGCGATCGCTATGCGCTGGTGGCCCGGCAGCGCACGGCCGTTGCCCGTTCGGTGTGCAGCGACGCCGCCGCCCAAGCCCGCGCCGCCAAGGAGGTTTCCCCCGCGTCCGTGGCGGGCGAGGCCTTGTGGGTGGACGGCTACAACGTGCTCACCACGCTGGAGGCGGCCCTGGCCGGGGGCGTCGTCCTGGCCGCGTACGACGGCACTTTCCGCGACATGGCCAGCATGCACGGCAGCTTCCGCAAAGTGGCCGAAACCCTGCCGGCCCTGAACATTCTCGGCCGGGTCATCGCCCCCATGCGGCCCGGCCGGTGCCTGTGGCTGCTGGATCGGCCGGTGTCGAACAGCGGCCGGCTTCGGGCCGTCATGGAGCAGATGGCCGAGCGGGGGGGCTGGTCGTGGCAGGTCGAGCTGGTGGCCGATCCCGACGCCGTCCTGGCCGGCGCACCGTGCATCGTCGCCACCGCCGACAGCGCCCTGCTGGACCGTTGCCGCCGCTGGGTCAACCTGGCCCGGCGGGCCGTCGAGCATTGGGCACCGGAGGCCTGGGTCATCGAATGCATCGAACGTTTTGATCCGGAGTGGGCACAACGCCCGCGCCGCCCATGAGGGCAGGGGCTTCAATGGGGGCCGCGGCTTTTCAGCCGCGGAAAGGACTAGCCACTGACCACTATCCACTATCCACTACTAAGCTTCAATGGGGCCGCGGCTTTTCAGCCGCGGAAAGGACTAGCCACTGACCACTATCCACTACTAAGCTTCAATGGGGCCGCGGCTTTTCAGCCGCGGAAAGGACTAGCCCCTAGCCACTGACCACTATCCACTACTAGGCTTCAATGGGGCCGCGGCTTTTCAGCCGCGGAAAGGACTAGCCCCTA
>PWXP01000445.1 GCA_003561895.1 Planctomycetaceae bacterium
CAGTATGGCAGTATGGCAGGTGGATTTCCTGCTGTCAACGGGGCCCCGAGGCCCGAGTTGTTCATATTCGGTCCTTGACACACGGGGAACTGGCTCGACTCCGGCGATAGTGAACCCACCCCACAGCGGGGCATGACGAGCCGGTACGGGCCTTTACGGCAAGCTCGATTTACAATACATAGCAAATGTGCTATTCTATAGTTATGAGATTTGACGACGTGGTACGGATCGGCGGCGCGATGCCGTGCTTCGACTTGGCGCTTCTGGTCCAGGCGTTCGACGACCGGCGCGAGTCGATCCGCGTGCAGCTTTCGCGCTGGATGAAGCAAGGCAAGGTCATCGGACTTCGGCGCGGCGTGTATACGCTTTCCGATACGTACCGGCGCGTGCCGCTTACGCACCCGACGCTGGCCGGCCGGTTGTATCGGCCGTCCTACCTCAGCGGCCTGTGGGCTCTGGGGCACTACGACCTGATCCCGGAACGCGTGGTCACGTTCACCAGCGTGACGACCCGCGTCCCGCGACGCTTTGATAATGCGTTGGGCGTGTTCGACTATCGCAACGTCAAGCAGGCACTGTTTTTCGGTTTTGGCTCCGCGGGTGTCGCCGGACAGGAGTTTTTTGTCGCAAAGCCCGAGAAGGCCCTGCTGGACCACTGGCACTTGACCGAAGGGGAGTGGACCATGCAGCGGCTCGAGGAAATGCGTTACCAGCATGTCGACCGGGTGACGGAAAGCCGGCTTCGCGCGTACGCCGCTCGCTTTCAGAGTCCGCGGCTGGAGCGGGCACTTCAACGGTGGCTCCGGCTGGCCGACGAACTGGAGGAAGGAACCGTGACGCTGTGAAAGAGGAAGCTCTGGCTTTGGCCCGTGGCGTTTCGGATCCCGGGCAGGCCCTGAACCGGCTCCGGGAATACTTGCAAGCGTTCGTGCTGCGGTCGTTCCACGAAAGCGAGGCCTTTCGGGCACTGGCATTTGTCGGAGGAACCGCGCTGCGCTTCCTGTACGGTCTGCCGCGGTTTTCTGAGGACCTCGTTTTCTCGCTGGTGGCGGCCGGCGACGCCTATGAGGGAACGCAGTGGGCGGCCAAGGTGAAGCGGGATTTGACGCTGGCCGGGTTCACTCCGGAAGTGACCTGGAACGACCGCAAGGTGGTCCATATCGGCTGGGTGCGCGTGGCCGGCATTTTGCATGAAGCCGGTTTGTCGGCCTTGCCGGCGGAAAAACTGGCCATCAAGCTCGAGATCGACACACGGCCGCCGGCGGGGGCGCGTTGCCAGCGCCAGGTCATTACACGTCACGCGGCGTTCCTGCTTAAGCATTACGACCTGCCCTCGCTCCTGGCGGGAAAACTCCATGCGATTCTCACCCGAAAGTATGTCAAGGGACGGGACTGGTACGATCTGCTGTGGTATCGCTCGCACCGGCCGCCGGTAAGCCCGAACCTGGACCTGCTGCAAAATGCGCTGGATCAGACGCAGGGCGTCGGCCGGCGCAATGCGGCGTCCTGGAGGGAACTTGTGCAGGCGAGGCTGGCGGCATTGAACATGCAGGCCGTCCGCGATGACGTCAGCCCGTTCATGGAACGGCCGCAGGACGCGGCCTTGCTGACCCGCGAAAACTTCGAGGGGTTGCTGCGAGAGGCAGGATAGCATTCATGCAATACAAGATTCCACTCGTTTTGACACCGCAGCCCGAAGGCGGCTATACCGTCACCTCGCCTTTGCTGCCCGAACTGGCCACCGAGGGCGATACGATCGAGGAGGTTCTGACAAACGTCCGCGATGCGTTGGCCGCCGTGATTGAGACGTACGAAGACTTGGGGCGCCGCGTTCCCCAGAACGCCTTGGTTCCGGATGCCGGCAGCCCGATATGGATTGAAACCTTGGTGGCCGCGCCATGACGTATCATGATCTTTGCTGGTCACTTCGCTTTCAGCCAGCCGAGTCTTCGCCCATCGGTGACGCCGAATCGCTCATCAAGATAGTAAGCGAGCGCCTCCGCCAGAATGCGCTCTGCCTCCACTTCGTCGTAACCGAGTTGCGTGCGCAGTTCCCGCCACCGGTCTTGCAGAGTTGCTTGAATCATCGCACCGCAGTCGTCCGCAGAATGGCCGCCCCTATATGGTTCATTCGTGAAAATGTACTGGCTCACTTCCCGAACTGGCGCCATTTCCGCAAACGGGCTCTGCTCGACGACAAGCATCAACACGGCATTGAAGAATCCGTCGCCATAGCGGTTTTCGGCATGTTGGAGGGCAGCAGCTAGGCCCAATCCGAAACGCTGAATCTCGTTCGACTCATCGATCGCGGGAATCTTGCGATCCAATAGAGTGTCGTTCAACTCGGCGTCCCAGGCCTCGGTCTTATAGTCATACATCTGGCCCTGCTTGTTGAAGAATTGAAGGGACAATTGGGCAGGTTCGAAGCCCAGCGCTGCACGTGGTCGAATGATTTGGACCTTTGCCGTGTCGAACTCCGGTTTTCCCCGCTGAACATCAAGGAGGCGGATGAGCGGATGGCTGTCACGCTCCATCTTGTCGGTCTTGAAATAGCTGTCTAGGTCCGGCATGTCCAAAACTCCTGTCAATCGGTAAGTGCTCCGTCTGCTCCTCGGAGGGCCGCAAGCACGAATCGAACAGCATTGCGGCACGCCTCCGCTCGCCTGGCTTTGACCTCAGTACATTGTTGGTCATCCGCGAAATCGGAGATCCCTTTCACGACAACCCATACCGGTTCGGCTTTCTTGCTTGCTGCCAACAAGCCGACGCCTTCCATCTCGCCACCTATGTAGCCACCAGGGCCCGCACCACCGGTGACCGTAGCCAACAACTCTCGCAAGTATAGCTGGCTGCGGATGCGAGCGCCGCCAGACAATATGCCTCCGAAGTGGGTTGTGAAATGGTGATTTCCCTCACTGTGCTCCCGTTCGAACAGGCTGAGAAGCGACTGCTTCGGAAAGAATCGCTTGGTTTCTTGGTAATCAATCACGTAGCGGTCAGCTTGGCCTTCTTCCCCAGCGACATGCTCGACAATGCGATAATCATACGGAAATATCCATTGCGATACGAGTACATCTCCGTGACTCTTTGCATTCCGGTCGATTCCGAATGCCATACCAACCTGGATGATGGATGTCGCCGAACTCGCGGCCCGAAGGATGATTGCTTGTGAGGCAGATCCCTGATGGAAGAACGGTCCCATGCACGTCTTGACGGCTCGCACACGGTTGGGCCCAATCTTCCCCAAAGTGAAATATGTCCCGATACGCGCGTCGTTCCTTTCCTCGAAGGGAACCCCAAACTCGCTGGCGCCCTTTTCAAGCTGCTCTCGCTCTGTTTGCGTGGCAAAGAAGAGCAGAATGTCGCATTTCAATTCATCCACGGCACGATTCGCCATCCGCTGATGCAACCTCCGAGCCATCCCGCAAATCACTCGAAGGATTATGCTCATTCTATCCCGGCTAGCCATCGGCTGGAACCCCGCCTCTCCCGCTTACCCTGCTTGTCCTACGGGGACGCGCAAGTCGGGCACCGCTCGGTCGGTTGGAACTCGCCTCAGCACGTAGGCTTGCCGGCCACGCCGCGAGTCCAACAAGGGACATGAAATTGGACTCCCGCGCAGCTCAAGGATAATCAGGAGAAATTGGTGGGTCAAGGGGGTATAGGCAGGAAGGCAGGAAGGGCCTCCCTTCCTCCCTGCACCCGCCCACGTTGCGGAGCGTTCTCAGTCAAGTTCGTCATCCCGGCGATGAGCCGGCTTGGCGAAACGCGGTCGGCGTGGTTCCCGTCACTCGGGCGAAGGTCCGGCAGAATTGCTCGCTGGTGGGGAACCCGCATTGGTGGGCAATGCGAAGCACTTTGTCCGAGGAGGTCAACAGCAGGTGCTGGGCTTGCTCGATGCGTTTGCGCTCGAGTTCCTGGCAGATCGTGCGTCCGACGTAGTGCTTGAAAGCCCGGTGCCGGAACCCGCGTTCCAGCAGGTGCTCGGCGGCCAATTGTCCGATCCGGAAGTTGTCCGTCAGCACGCGGGTGGCGGTCAGCCGTTCGACGTCGGCCGTCAGCGCGACGATGGGTACCTGGGCCTTTCGCAGGTAGCGGCTCAGGTCGGGCCGGGTGGGGAGCGGGAGGGCGAGGATGCCGTCGCCCTTCCAGTCGTCCGGCAGGGTGCCGTAGTGGCCCATGCGCGCGTCGAGCACCCAGTTCGCCTCCCGCGCATAGCGCGCCGCGCCCCGGTGCATCCGGTGGTCGTAGTAGGCCGGCGCCAACAGCACGCGTTTCCGGCGGGAAGGCATGGGCGGCATTACTCCATGGGGATGTACGCGATGGTATGCGGCGCGTCGTGCCCGGTGTTCACTTTGTCCTCGCGTAACCGTTCACGGGCCGGCGCGGGCAGTTTTCTCCGCTGTATGCGAAGGGGACAGTCCCATTTTCGCGGCGGAGACGGTGGATCATTGGGCAAAAACGCCCTTTGTGCCGCGAAAATCGGGACAGTCCCCCTGTGAACGGTTACGTCCTCGCCAACCACCGCCGTTCACC
>PWXP01000650.1 GCA_003561895.1 Planctomycetaceae bacterium
CCGCGGGCGGTTACGATCCTGTTTCGCCCACAAGTTCGGCCGAGCCGGTGAGGACGCCTCGAAACTGCCGGAGCGGCTCCCCAATTTGGACACCCTGCGGGCCGAACGTCAACTCCCGGAGGGTCGCCTCGTGCGCGCCGCCGCGCCGCTTATACATCGAGATCGCCTTGCGCAGTTCGCCGCCATACTCGAACGTGTGGAACAGCAGCACCGAATCGGATATGTAGCTGAGGTCGAATGGCGCCTGCCGCGGGGTGCCGGGCAGGCCGTGCTGGGCCATCACCAGCAGCACCGTCACCCCCTGCTGGCCCAGGTAGCTGAGCAGCTCGTGCAAATGGAGGGTTAGCAGCCGCTCGTCGGGCATGGCGTGGACGTAGCCGGTCAGGCTGTCGATAACCACCAGCCGGACCTCCCGCTCGGCCACGGCCTCGCGAATGTCATGGCTGAGTTCCCCGGGGGTCAATTCGGCCGGGTCGACCTGGCGGACCTCGACCATTCCGCGGTCGATCTGCCCTTCGAGGTCCAGGCCGAGCCCCCGGGCGCGCTGCAGCAGGGTTTGCACCCGCTCGTCGAACACGTACAGGGCCGCCCGCTCACCCCGCTGTGCGGCCGCCTCGGCGAACTGGCAGGCCACGCTCGACTTGCCCGTACCGGCCGGCCCCAGCAGCAGCGTCGCCGTGCCCCGGTCGATCCCGCCGCCGGCCATGGCGTCGAGTGCCGACACCCCGCTGGAAACCACCTCGGGCTCGAACGGGGCGCGGTGCTCGGCGGCCACCAGGCGGGGGTATACGTCGATTCCGCCGGTGCGAATCTTGAAATCGTGATAACCGCTCTCGTATGTCTGCCCCCGCAGCTTGGCCACCCGCAACCGCCGGCGGTCCGGGCCATAGTCGGACGCAAGCTGCTCCAGCTCCAGCACGCCGTGAACGATCGACTTGACCGTCTGGTCCGGGTCGCGGGCATCGCTGCAGAACAGGGCGGTGCACTGGCGGTCGGCCAGATTGTCTTTCAGGGCCAGCATCTGGCGGCGGAACCACCGCGGATCCGAGGCCGAAACGCGGATCTCCGAGAGCGAATCGATGACCAGCCGCTCGGGGTTCACCCGCTCGATGACCTCCAGAAGCTCCTCGATGGTCTTCGGCAATTCGACCTCGGCGGGCCGGAAGACCGACTGGTCGGCATGACCGGCCAAGTGGTCGCGGACATCGTGGTAGTGGATATGAACACCGCTGAGGTCCCAATCGTGGGAGCGGGCTACCGCGTGGAGTTCCGTTTCCGATTCGCAGGTTGTAAGAATGAGGGCGCGTTCGCCTTGCGCGGCGCCGGTCAGGCAGAATTGCAGCCCGATGGTGGTCTTGCCGGAGCCGGAGTCTCCTCGGAGCAGATAGGAGTGGTTGCGCGGCAGCCCCCCGGGCAGCACTGAATCGAGCCCCGCGACACCGGTAGCCGCCCGCGCTTGCCCGTCGCCCGAAAGTGGGGCCCCCGCCTCGCTGGGTTGGCCTACCGCCGCTGCCTCTGGGTGATGTTCCATGGCAGTCCTCCCTTGCCTTGTTGGGATGCTGGGTATCTACCTTCCTGGTTACGGCCGCTCCATGGCACAATAGCGTAGCAGAAGTCTACAAGAAAGCAATCCCTGTGGGGAATGAACGCCATTTCGGATCGCGCGCGGCGTGCCATGCACGTGCAGCGGGAAAAACTGCCCGCGCCGCCACCCCGTGAACGGCTACTCGATTTCCGGCTCTTCCGTTTCTAGGAGCAGACTGTTTTCCGGGGGACGGCACAGCGGCGTGTGCCTACTACATTGGCGAGGCCTGCACCTTGCAACGGAAGAGCCCGACTTCTTGCTCCACCAAACCACCTTTCATCGAACGCAGGCTCACGGTCCACGGCGGGGAACCCTTCACCACCCAGCGCACGTGCACTGCGCCCATGCCCGGAATGGCGGGAATGCGCAGCCGCTCGGGCTCGTGCGCTTGTTCGGTGGCGTCGAGGAAGAACTGGTCCTCGCTCCCAAGGCCCGTGACGATCGTGAGGTCCTCGCCCTCGATTCGGGCAATGTCGGGCGGGGTGATGTCGCGCGCCACGTCGACGGCGGCGCGGGTGGGCATGAGCTTCGGATTCGCGAACGCGGCCGTGACCTCGAATAGGCCGTCTCCCATGGCTCGCGCCTCCAGCCGCTGGAGCTGCACCTGCGGCATTTGGTCGGCGTGGTACAGGCTGAAGGCCATGGCGCGGTGGCATTCCTCTTCGAGCATGAACGAGGGCGGTTGGCGGCCCCAGTTCTTCTTCATGCCGCCCACCTCGATCCGGCCGTACTGGGGATGATCGACCTCGCGCCACGGCACGAAACCGTCGCCGAACAGCAGCATCCGGTCGAACTTCGCCCGGGTTTCCTCGCTGGCGAAGAACCGGCCGGCGTCGGTTTCGCGGAAGAAGTTTTCGGGGGAGAACAACTCCATGGTGAAGGCGAAGATGCCGCGCATGGCGTACAGCCAGTCGGCCTCGGCCCCGTGGCCTTCGTACAGGTCGTCGGCCATTTTCACGTACCGGTAGCTTGGCAGCACTTTCTCGCCCCGCTCGGCCAGGGCGTCGAACACCGCCACGTCGGCCGGTTCCCACCGGTCGGTTTTCAGGCCCGGCCCGCGCACAATCATGCCCGCCGCGTTGTGGTGCGAGTGGGCGGCGGCGATGTTCGGATGGTCGAGGATGAACTCGGCCGCGTTGCGGTTCGGGCCGACCCACAGCGGATACGGGCCGGCGCCCCGCTGTACGTACTCCGGCTGCCACTGCCAGGGCCAGTCGCGGTTCGGGTCGTACCCGCCCGGGGGGTCCTCGTTGATCCGGCCGTCGCCGTCGGTGTCGTACCCTTCCGGCCCGAGCAGGCGGTACTGGCCCGGTTCGCCCGGCTCGGCCCGGATCATCACGTTCGGGTACTTCGGATGCGGGATGTACCGGCCGTTCGGGTCGCGGACGCGCATTTGAGTAATGTGGCCGTCGCCGTCGAGGTCGTTGGGCGGGTCCTCGTCGAACAGTCCGTCGCGGTCGGCGTCGAAGGGGCGCATGCCGGTGCGCGGCGTGTGCGTGCTGGCCGGCTCATGCATGTGCGCGTCGCGCGCGTCGGGGCTGAGCATGGGCACGATGTAGAAGGTGCGCTCATCGACCAGCCGCGTGATGAACTCGTTGCGCCCGTACCTTTCCAGCAGGTACCACGCCGTGTACAGGGTGACCTCGGTCGACTGGATTTCGTTGCCATGAATGCCGCCGTCGATCCAGAACGCCGGCTTCCTATGGTGCGGGCCGGTTTGCGGGTTGCTGATGGTCAGGAGCCAGACCTCCCGGCCGCCGTACGATTGGCCCAGGCTTTCGAGCGTTGCCAACTCGTCGTGCTCGGCGGCGAACTCCTGCAACAGCGCCGTGGCCTGCGCGTAGTCGTAATAGCGGTTCCATTGCACCGGCACCTTCGGATCGGCCGGCGCGCCGACGGGCTGATACAGAGGCTCGCTGCCGACGGCAGGAGATACTGCGGCAGCAAGGACGAACAGGGCAATCCAGTAGTGTAAGCGTTTCATGTTAGGCTTTCGATAGGCTGCAACTACCGTGGGATAGGCTTCCAGCCTGTCATGGTTGCCGACTTGGCAGGGAGTTTGTCTCACGTAAGAACGACACGCTGGAAGCGTATCCCACGGTTCTTGCCGTGCTACTCACGTGCGCCGCCCCAATCTGCCAGGAGGGTCTTGGCCCATTGGGCGTCGGCTTCGGAAAGCGGTGGTTCCACCTCGCCCTCGTAATCAAGCGAGTACTCCAAACACGCGCGGTCGTAAACGGCGCTGAACGCAGCTTGCAGGTCGAGGACAACGTCGGGGTCTTCCGGTTCCAGCGGAATGGGGACGGACGGCAGCGGCTGCCGGAGCGACCAGGGGTACACGTCAACCGTGGGGCGGCGGTCGCTCCGTGAGACGGTGGCGTAGTAGTCGGCCGGAGGCAGCGGCTCGACGGTGGGCATCCGCTCGCCGCCGCGCAAGAGATCGAGTTCCACCAGGTGCGTCTTGCATTCCAACACGCCGTCGCGCTTGGCCGTGTACACCTCGCGCCCCATGGTGCGAGGCTTCTTGTTCGTAGGCGAAAGCACCTCGATGACGGTAACCACGCGGCGCGGCTTGCGCAGCCGAATGGTCAAATAGGCCTCGCGATGCTCCGCCGGCATCGGCAGCGTCAACGTCACCGGCTCCGCCACGGCCGGCGCACCGGACGATTCGCGGCCGGCCGTCTTGCGGGCGGGCTGAACTCCAATGGCAACGTCGGGCCGGATGAATCGCTCCGGATCGTACGGGTCGGTTTCCAGGTAGACACGGCGTTCGGCTTCGACAATGTACTTCGGCCGGATACGCGGAGCCAGTGAATTGAGCATCTCCGCGATCAGAAGCACGTGAAAACTGGGCCACGAAGGGCCCTCCAAGTACGGGTCCATTCCAGGAAACGGCGACGGCATGACACACTCCCCAAGAAAACCGGTTGCTCCTGTGAAATCTCCTC
>PWXP01000599.1 GCA_003561895.1 Planctomycetaceae bacterium
GCACGAACGGAATGCAGCCGGCCTTGACCATCTCAGCGACCGAGATGCCAAAGGCCTCACGGTCGCGCGCGTGGATGCCGAAGCGGTGGCTCGTCAACAGGCGCGCCTTCGCTTGGCCCGCCTGCCGACCCTCGGCAAACACCCACTGCGAATGCTCGGCGCACATCCGGCCGATCATGCGGCCGTACGGTGTATTGCTGATCGGGCCGATCACGTGCAGGTGGATGTCGTGCCCCAACGCGCGTACGCGAGCCAGAATGTCGATCATCGTCTCGACCCGCTTCTCATGCTCGATGCGCCCGATGCACACGAACCCCGGCTCCTTCCGCTCCCACGGCACGGCGGGAAACTCGGCCACCACGGGCGGGTACACGACTGGAGCGCCGGTTACGCCGTACCGCTCGCGCATCACGCCCGCCGTCCACTCGGAGTTCATCACCAGCAGGTCGTCGCCGGCGAAAAGGTTCCGCCCCGAGGGCCGTTGGAGCGCCCGCGACAGCGCCAGGTACCCCCGCCGCAACGGCCCCTCGCGGTGGATGAGCCGTTGCGCTTCGCGCGGCATGGGATCGTATTGCTGTCTCAGTTCTGAGGACCAGCAGAAGTCGGCGACGAAGTGGACGGCCGGGATGCCGAAGTCGCACATGTTGTATACACTCACCAGCACGTCGAAGTGGGGAGCCATCTTGCGGCAAAACCGCTGGTAGAAGCTTCCTTGCAGGGCGGCACACGATTGCCTCGTGCGCATACCCGGCGGCAACGGCGCCTCGAGCACGCGGAAGTCGGTGGGCGCCAGGGTCGTGCCATAAAAGTCGTTGAGTTCCTCAAGATCGGCGGGCCGCACCCGGCCGGCGGTCAGAAGCGTCACGTCGTGGTCGTGTATGAGCGATTGGATGCCCCACACGGCCCGCGCCTCAGATCCCCCGCGCCCCATCCGAACGTGCGCAATGGCAATGTTTACCATTCAACAAAACCCTTTCTCGTGTCCCGTATCGTCGACCAACATCTTTATGGTGCCTGAAGCCGGCGCCGCACTCGACGCAACACAAACCACGGCACGAAGAACCACCGCTTCACATGCTGAAGCCACACAGGGTCGTGAAGCATGCTGTCGAGCGGCGATCCGGTATGTAATCCCCAGCGAACCTCGTAGCGTTTTGTATGGAGTGCTATACTGGCCGGCACATCGTCCTGGAAGCCCGGCATGGCGCCGTGCAGTGTTTGTGATTTCTCGAATGGCACTTCTGGGTCTGCGGCGCCGAAAAAAGTGAACTAGAAATCGATACAAGTCACTTTACCGCTCTCGTCCACCAGCGCATGGTGCGGACATACAGCCAGCAATTCGTATCCATGCCCATAGAAATGTCGCAGGGCGGCAAATACGCGTCTCAGGACTCCGAGTGGCATGAGGCGGAGCCCCAAACGGTAGAGCAGGCCGCCTTTCCGCAGCACATCGGCGTAGTAAGGTATGACGAAATAGTCGTCGCCAACGTCCAGTAGGGGCGGGATGACATCGTAGTCGTCGATCAGACTCAGCGACCGTAACGCTGCCACCTCTCGCTGCACATTCGCGTTACATCCGGCGTGAAAGCGCTTCCACACGATTAGCTTACCCTGAGGAGTCCGGATCAAGTGAGTTATGGCGCGCCGTCCGTCCGTTGTCAAGTCTCTGACGAGTTCGCCGTCTACACCGACAACTTGTGTGGAGTGCATGGTCGAGGCCGTTCCCGCATTCTTGGATAACATATGATCAACCGTGGTCATCTGTGCGCGCGTCACGCTGCTCCAGTCAGGCCTTTTCGAATACGGCGTCCCGCCCTGCATCCCAGCAACCAAGGTACGAACCCAATGCGCTTCAGCCACTGAAGCCAACCCGGATCGCGCAGCACGTTGCCCAGAGGTAACCCGGTGAACAGCACGCACCGCACATGGCGGCGTTGTCGCGTAAACCTGGCGAGGCAGGGCGGGACGGTGTACGGAAAGCTGGCTAAGGGGCCGTGGATGGTCTGCGACGTGCTAAAACCGCCGCGGCGGGCGGACGGCGAGCGGTTTGGTCGGACCGAACTGTCGTTCCGATGCCCTCGGTTATCCAACGGTCCATTCTTGCCGCTAGTGCCCTGCGAGGCGGCGGGCCTAGCAGAACGCGTCGCATTTTGCGCCGCGTCGCATTCCTTCTCGGCATGACGGCTCTGCCCCGTGAGGCGCTCAGGGCACCCTCTCGCGCGAGCAGCCGCTGCGCGAGCTTCGAATCGTTCCGTCACAAAGTGTTTCGGCGGTCGTGCGTGTAGGTGGCAATGCGCAGCAGCAAACGTCGGACGCCCTCGGGTATAAGCCGATGGCACCGCCGAACACCGTTAACGATGGCTGCCCGCGCCAGGCACACGTCCGCGGGCCACACCATGGTATTGCGTTCGATGGAAAGCACGGGCTTGCCGGCGCAGTTTGCGATCTCGCAGGCTTGACGGTGTGAACTCTCGATGAACAACACCGCCGATGATTGTCGATATGCAGCAGCCTTGAACGGCGCATCGGCCCCTGCAGCAATGCGAGCGGCCTTAATGGGGAGGTCGAGCATCAACAGTTGGCCGTACCGTATACCATGACGTCGGAGCCATGCCTCCGTCATGCTGCGGTACTTCTCGAGGCGACTTGTGACCACCCAGCCGATCGCCCTCTGGGGGACGAGCAGCGGCGCGGCGGTTTCCAGAAAGCGGCGGTATCGGTGGCCGTCATCGTTTTCGGTCCTTGTGGGATCTCGGCAAAGCACACCGTCGATGTCGACACACGCCCGCCGCAGGACCCCGTGGTTGAGGACGTTCCATTCGAACACACGGGGAAGGCGGCAGACCTCAAAGACGCAGTCGACCTCCGCATGTTGCGGCGACAGCCCATAAACGGCAGCATACAGCAGGGGACACCGCGGTGCGCCTGCCTCGATACGCTGGCGCGTGCGGGTCATTTCGGCGCCGGTCATGATGCTATCATCCAGTACGAGGGCGCGCCGCACGGTGGCCACGTCGCGCCCTGCTCCCGCGTACCTCATCCGCCGACCCGAGCTAAGGACGCGCCCTTCGAGAAACCCCTCGACATCGGTTAAGGGCAGATTCCGGTGCAAGGCCACCAGGGTGGCCGCCAGCAGTCCGCTCCGCGGAATCCCGACCACCAGGTCCACATCGAGCGGGATCCGGTGAAGGTTGGCTACGATGGTACGACTAAGATCGTGAACCGTACGGTAGTGCATGGTAATCTCGCATGAGTGAATGCACGTGGGCAGCGCCAGACGCCTACAGGCACAATGCGGTGCGACTCCGGCGTGTGGCGGTCCATGAAGCCTATCTCCGCGCCGGCACAGGCGCACCCGGGGTCGGCCGTTTTGTCTCCGCCCCCGTCAATGGGCGTTTTACGAAGGCGCCACGATGCCGCGCCGCGGCCCAGCGCCTCGCGAGGTAAGTAAGGGACATCCGCGGCCGGCCACCTGCAGGGGAAGCTGGCAGCGCTCCACACGGCAGCCCCACGACCTGCGCGGGCGAGACAGCCACCGCGGCTTGATACGCTCCCCCAACCGCAGCCGTCGCCGCGGACGTCAATGCGATCGACCGGCGCGCCGGCCTCCTCCGCGGCGTCACAGACGTCGGCGAGGGTTTCGGCTAACTGCCAGACGACGTTTGGGAAGCCGGAGGTTTCCCACGACCATGGAGCTCCGGATACCGGCCGGCGGCGAATGCGTTCCCAGGCCAACTGAGGCGGGCACCTCAGGTAGATTACCCGCGCCGGCACGTCGGCGAAACATGCCTCGACCAGTTGAGGGAGCGGGCGGCGGTCGCCGGCGCCATCCAGGATTCCCAGCCTGGCGATATGCTGGCATGTCCCCTCTTTCCAAAAGAGGCATGGAGTGCCGGTCTTCAAAGCCCTTTGCAGGGTCGCGACCTGGTGCAGGAACCGGTAGGCAAAATAGGCCTGCGAGCCGAAGGGCCGGCTCACGCTGCGCACATAGCGCGCCGTCCGCCAAAGGAGCTGTGCCTCGGCCCTCGACTATGGAACGATTGCCAGACAACGAACGAACCGGTTCCGGTAGGCTCCAACCCCGATTCTGCCGTGCAGTTCCCGGCAGAAGCTAATGCCCTCGGTCCCCGGAGCCCGCCTAAGCTCACGCGCTACGGTGGTCTTTCCCGAGCCGGGCAAGCCGGCGAGTTCAACGACCTGTTGTATGCAGGACCGCACCGATACTATCCGCTCCAGCGCGAGTTAACCGATCATCGGCATTAGGACGCTGTCTCCAATAAGCGCGCTGCCTTGATGCGCCATTCCGGTGTGGTGCTCCGCGCACATGCTATCCTCTGTTCGTCCGTTCCAAGATGTGACGGCGGGAGGGCATCGACCGCGCTGGATTCGCCCGTTTTCGAGCGCGGCGCCAAACCGCCCGGGAAAGAAGCCAAGGTGTGAAGACCGCGCGTTTGGTCCGCTGAAGCCAGGCTGGGTCGTGCAGCACGCTCGCCAGCGGTAGGCCGGTATACAGTCCCCAATAC
>PWXP01000006.1 GCA_003561895.1 Planctomycetaceae bacterium
GGCACGCTGAAGCGTGAACTCCAACGACGCTGGGCACGCTGAAGCGTGAACTCCAACGACGCTGGGCACGCTGAAGCGTGAACTCCAACGACGCTGGGCACGCTGAAGCGCGAACTCCAACGACGCTGGGCACGCTGAAGCGCGAACTCCAACGACGCTGGGCACGCTGAAGCGTGAACTCCAACGACGCTGGGCACGCTGAAGCGCGAACTCCAACGACGCTGGGCACGCTGAAGCGTGAACTCCAACGACGCTGGGCACGCTGAAGCGTGAACTCCAACGACGCTGGGCACGCTGAAGCGTGAACTCCAACGGGGCCGGTCGCGAGTTCGACTGCAAGCCCGTTCCTGCATGCCCGGTGGCCGGCCGAAGTTGGCCAGCGCGTCCGGCGGTTAGGGTTCGATCGCCTCCACCGCCGCGGTGGCGGCGGTGCGAACGCCGATGTCGATATCCTCGGCCGCCTCCTGCAGGGCCGGCACGGCCGATTCGGCCAGCGAGCCCATGGCTCCCAGTGCGGCAGCCGCTTCAACACGGTGCCGGGGGTCCGGGTGCTCCAGGGCGTCGATCAGCAGCGGAACGTTCTTCTCGGCGCACTGGGGACACTCCGGAGCGATCTGGGCCAGCGCCCAAGCACTGAGCAGGGCCAGGGTTGCGTCGCTGCTTTCGGTGGTTTCCAGGAGTATCGGTTTGGCCGGCTCGGCTTCCGGGCCGATCCGTCCCAAGGCATAGACCGCACCGTAACGGCATGGACCATCGGTATGCCGGAGGGCCTCGGTCAGCGCCGGCACGGCCGCTTCCGCCGCCGGCCCGATTTTGCCCAGCGCGATCAGGGCCTCGTGCTGCGTCCGCCGGCACGGACCGTCGATCAACTCGATGAGCGCCTCGATGGCCGGCTCGGCCTCGGGCCCCATCTCGCCCAGCAGGAATGCAATGCGGGGCCGGAGGGGCTCGAACCGCAAGGCGCGGGTCAACTGCGGCACCATGGCCGCTCCCATGCCGGCCAGGGCGTCCAGCACGTCGCGAACGGTCTCTTCGTCGGCGTCGTCGAGAGCCTCTTCCAGGATCGGGGCCGCCATTTCCGGGTCCGGTTCCAGGGCGCCCAAGGCCTTCGCGGCAGCGGCGCGGGTATGCGGATCCTCCGATTCGAGGACCGCCACCAACTCCTCGGTCGCCTTCTGCTGCAACGGCCGGTCTTCGGGGTAGGCTCGAGCCAACGACCAAACGCTGACGGCGCGAAGCAAGGGGTCCGGGCTGTCCGCGTTCTTGCGGATGCGGGCCTCGGCCTCAGGCGGGATCCGGCCGATCCGTCCCAGGGCGTAGGTGGCCGGAATACGGTCCATGCCGTCTTCCAATGCCGCGGCGATTTCATCGGCCGCCGGGGCGGCGGCCTCGCCGATTTCGGCCAGGGCCAGGATCGCCTCCCGGCGAACTTCCGCCCGCTCGTCGGAAACCCGCTCCGTCAAAGCAGGTACGGCGTCCGTGGCGTCCGGTCCGATTTGGTTCAGCACCAGGCAGGCCCAATAGGCCGCCCGGTCTTTCTCCAGCAGTTCCAGGAGCGCGGGCACCGCCGCTTCACCGTACTCGGCCAGGGTGTGCAGCGCGCGGAGCCGGACAGCCGGGTTCGAGTCCTCCATGAGCCGTACGAAGGGGCCGACGGCCGCTTCCGCGTCGGGGCGGATGTGGCCCACCGCCTCGACGGCCGTGCGGCGGACGGCCGGTTCCAGGTCGCCGAACGCGCGGATCAACTCGGGCACCGCCGGTTGGGCCGCCTCACCAATCCGGCCCAGGGTCCGCGCCGCGTAAGCGCGAACGGCGGGCGAGTCCTCACGCAACAGGACTTGCAGCGTCGGCATGGCAGGGACCGCCTTGGGGCCTAGACGGCCGAGTCGTTCCATTGCCGTTACTCGCACGGCATCGTCTTCGTCATGGAGCGCGGTGATTAGACGGTCCACGTCCGTTTCGACGGAGGCCTCCAAACCGCACGAAAGTATGCCAAGGCATAAACCAAAAGCGACAGTTCGATAGAACATCTCTTTCTCCCTTTGGATGATGGAAAATGACAATTGGACCGCTCACGTCCCAGGACGCAGGAAGGCCCGGTTAGCTGGCCGCCAGGTACGCTTCATAAGCCAAGCTCTCCAGGAAACGTCTGGCCGCCATGTAGTCGGGCGGCGGCAACTCCTCGATATGCTGCCGCAACTGCTGCAACATGACGTCGGTGGCGCCGCGGATTTGCCGCCGGTCCTCAAGGCTGAGGGTGCCGTAATGAATCCAGTCGCTGAACAAACGCTCCAACTGTTCCCGCCCCTCGGCGAACGCCGGATCCTGCAATGCGTCGGGCCATGCGAGTGTGCCTTCGACCGGGTCGATTTCGCCCGGACTGAGCCGTTCGGGCCGGCCCATTTGCGCGTAGCGTACAATGTCCTCGGCCGTCGGACGAGGAAGCTGCTCTTCCGCGCGGTACGCCCGGTTCGCCTCGCGCAACTGGAAATACGTGTGGGTCCATTCCTCGCGCGTGCGCACCTGCTCTCGAGCCGCCTGGCTGAGCCCCCGCAGCACCTCGGGTACGGTCAGGTTATAAGCAGCGCGGGCGCGGATGATCTCGCTCAGCCCGCGGGCGTGGCCCTCGAACGGGGTTGTCGCGCGAAAATCGGCGACGGGTCTTCGCTCGGGAAACGCGATGATCGGAGTCGGCTCGTCGTTTTCGAACTGTGCCTGGCCCATCGCCGCGCCGCCGGCGACAAGCACACCACAGGCCAGGACGCACCGACACCACGTCGGAAACCGAATCATTCGTGTCGCAGTCATGACTGACTCCTCCAAAACTCAAAAACTTCTCGGGTTGGCTAAAGTCACCAAGGATTCCCGTACCACCGGAAACCATATCGCGGAACCAGCCGGCCGGGGCGGTTCCGGTAAACGCGATACCGCGGGCGGTACAGAGCCGGCGGTGCGTGAAAGTCCCAGCGATGGTAGCCCTCGTACGGATAAAACCCGGGCTCGTAAGGGTACCGCCACGGGTACACAGCTTCCGGGCTCCGCCAGTAGCCCGGCGGTTCCCCCAGAATTTCGGGCGGTTCCGGCATTTCGGCCGGGGGCGTGGGAGTCGGCGGCTCGGGCATCACGTCAGGCGGACGCGGCGCCGTCGGCGGCTCGGGGACCGCAGCATCCGGCTGCTGCGCCTGTGCGGGCAACCAAGCTGCGAGCAACGCCGCAGCCACTGCGGCTCCCCACGTGCAGGCACGTGACCGCTCCCAAGCGATTCGGGATGCCATGGTATACCTCCTTTGAAATTCTTTTTCGCATCAATGATCCACAATCATCAATGATCCACAATCACCTTCGTTGCAAACGGCGTGCCGATTCTCCTTGGCGGCGATTATTCGCTGGTGGTCTCCATTTGCTCTTCCAGTTCGAGTTTCAGCGAGATCAGACGGCTGACGTCCTTCAGGCTGATCACACCCCGGAGCCGGCCATCCTCCACCACGAGGAGGCGGGACCGGCCATCCTGCGTCATCCGCTTCAGCGCCTTGAGGGCATCGGTATCCGGTGGGATACTGTTCTCGTCGCTGCAAGGCTCCATCACCTCCCGGACAGTGTGCCGGGGCCAGTCCTCGCGGGGTACGTCCTTGACCATCTGCGTGCTGACGCAGCCGAGAATGCTCCCGTTTTCGACGACCGGAAACATCTTGAAGTGATGGCGATAGATGTGATCCTCGACCAAGTCGTCAATGGAAATGGACGGCGAGACGGTGTGCACTTCGGTTCGCATCACGCTTTCGACCGGCTCTTTGCCCAGCACGCGGCGGACGAGGACTTGCTGGTAGGAACCCTCGGAGGCCCAACGGAGGAACAATCCGAGCAGGATCCACCATATACCGAATATCTGACCCTGGAACAGGCTCAAGATGCCCATGATCATGAGGAAGACGGCGAAGGCCGTGCCGGCGTAGGTGGCCACGCGAGTGGCCCATTGCAAATTCCCTTTGATCTGCCACAGGATCGCCCGCAGGATCCGGCCGCCGTCGAGCGGGAAAGCCGGAATCATGTTGAATGCGGCCAGCACGGCGTTAATCACGGCCAAGTACACCAGCACGCCGAGGACCGGAACGGCCCAATCGAATTGAGCGCCCATGACATACAGCCCCAAGGCAAGCACCGAGAGCAAGATACTCGCGATGGGGCCGGCGATGGCCATCAACAATTCGCCCCGGGCGTCCTCCGGTTCGTCGTCCATCTGGGCCACGCCGCCGAAAACGAACAGCCGGATGCCGCGCATTTCGATCCCGTGACGCCGGGCGACCAGCGAGTGGGAGAATTCGTGGACCACAATCGAGGCGAACAACCCGAGGGCCCCGATCACCCCCATCCACCAGTAGGTGGCGGTCGGCAGGTCGGGATACAGCGCCGGAAAGAAGCCCACCGCCAGCGACCAGGTAACCAGCACGGCGATGATCAGCCAGCTTGCGTCGACCTCCACCGAAAAGCCGAACAGCTTGAACAGGCGAA
>PWXP01000361.1 GCA_003561895.1 Planctomycetaceae bacterium
CATCTGCTGCATGGGCCAGCCCTGCCGGCGCCACGCGCTCACAAGCAACTCGCGCACCAGGGCCGCCGGCTGCGAGTGCAGAGGCCGCGTGTCGACGCGCACGCCTCTGGCGGGCTGCTCGACCACTCGGCAGCAGGTCGCTTCCAGCGGTTCAATCTGCCGATCCATCCACTGCCGCACCTCATCGGCGAGGCGCCCCAGCCGCAGCAGCGCTTCGACCACGTTGGGGTTGTACTCTGCGGCGAGGTGGGGCAGCAGTTCGTGGCGGAGCCGGTTGCGGGGGAATTGCAGGTCGGTATTGGTCCGGTCGGTTTGGAAGGGTTGCCCGATATCGGCCAGGTACTCGACCACTTCGCTGCGCCGGAACCCGAGCAGGGGTCGCAGGAGGGTGGCGGGGCCCAGGGGCCGGGCCCTCGGCATGCCGCTGAGACCCGCCATGCCGGTGCCGCGGAGGATGCGGTGGAGGATAGTTTCGGCTTGGTCGTCGGCCGTATGGGCCACGGTCACGTAGCGAGCGCCGCCCCGGGCGGCGGCCGATTCGAGGAACTGGTAGCGTGCCTTGCGGGCGGCCGTTTCGAGGCCGGCCCCACCCGCTGGCAGCCCTGCGGCGAGGTCGGCACGCCCCACCTCACAGGGGATGTTCCATTGGCGGCACAGTTCGGCGACGAAGCGTTCATCGGCGTCGGCCTCATCGCCGCGAAGGCGATGGTTGAGGTGTGCGGCGCGGAGCACCCCCTCGCTAAAGGGGGAGCAGTCGGCGCCGGCCAACGCCGCCATTGCTCTCAGTAAGGCTACGCTGTCGGCCCCGCCCGACACGGCTACCAGCACGGTCACGCTGTGCCATTGGGGGGCAGGCCATGCGAGCGCAAGTTTTTTCTCGAAGGGGTGCATGGGATCGATTCTAGCAGGGCGGCTGCGAAGGGCAAGCGCAGAGGGCCTTTTCACGACCCGCCGACTCTGCTACACTGAGAAAGAGAATAAAAAAGGGTGCTTTCGGCGGAGCCTGCGAAGGCCGGAGAGCGACCCCTAGTTGACGACTCCCAACAGAAGAATTGGTATTAAAGGCTGAACGGTACGTGGTTTGATGCACTTGCTTGACTTTGTGTGGATTGTGTTCCGATGGCTTGCCGCGGGTTTACGGCACGCTGCGGGGGGGTGGGATCCTTGCCCCCCGGCTGCCTGGTTCCGTGAACGGCAGACAGCGGGGCCGGTCGGGTTGTGCATGAGCTGGGCCGCGCAAACCGCTCGGATCAGTGCGCGAGTTGTGGCAATTGGTCGCGAGGCTGGGAGGGCGCAATATCATCGCCTCCACCACCCATTGCGAGTGGGCCGGTATGGGGGGCCTACGGCCCTCCCGGTTGGACCCGCTCCCCCTCCTCAGCCACGGCACATCCTTTCCGATATCCTCTGGCAGTCCCAGCTTGGGCCGCCCACGGAGCACTGACCCGCCGCCTCCTTCGGCGGGTCGGCCCTCTCCGGTTTCTTCCTCGGCCTCCGCCGGGCCCGGTGTGCCGCGCATCGCGGGCATCGGCCGGCGCCCTCGGCACTGCATAGGCGAGGAAACAGACCATGACCCTGGGGCAAGCCCTGAGTATCGTCTTCGCGGCGGCCGTGGCGGCGGTCCTGACGTTTTTCATCGTCAGGCTGCTCGACCGCCTCCGCTGCAAAGACGCCGAGTCGGAAGCGCGGGAAATCGTTCGCAAGGCCGAGCAGGAGGTCGAAGCCCGGCGCCGCGAGGCCGAGCTGGAGATCAAGGAAGCGGCCATTCACCAGAAGGCGGAGGGGGAACGGGAACTCCGCCGTGTCCGCGAGGAACTGCACGAACGCGAACGGCTGCTCGACAAACGCCAGGACGCGCTGGAAGAGCAAGCTGAGCAGTTGCGCAAGCAGGAACGCATTGTCGAGAGCACCCAGCGCAAGCTGACCGAACGCATCCAGGATACCAACCGCCGGAAGGAGGAACTCTCGAAACTGCTCGATCTTCAGCGTCAGACCCTGCACGAGCTAAGCGGCCTTTCCCACGAAGAGGCCGTGCAGCGCCTTCTCAGCCTGCTCGACAAGCAACTCCAGCAGGAGACCGGGGCGGTCATCCTGCGGCACGAGAAGCACATTGCCGAGACCTGCGAGCAGAAGGCCCGCGAAACGCTTCTCACCTCCCTTCAACGGTTCGCCGCGGCCCACACTGCCGAGACCACCACCAGCACCGTCGGCATCCCCAACGACGAGATGAAGGGGAGGATTATCGGCCGCGAGGGGCGCAACATCCGCGCGTTTGAGAAGGCGACCGGCGTCGACGTGATCATCGACGACACGCCGGGCGTGGTGGTTGTTAGCGCGTTCGACACCATCCGCCGGGAGGTCGCCCGAATGGCCCTGGACAAGCTCATTGCTGACGGCCGCATCCACCCGGCGCGCATCGAGGAGATCGTCGCCGGGACGCAGGGCGAGCTGGAACACTACATTCAGAAGATGGGCGAGGAAGCGTGCCAGGAGGTGGAAGTGCACGGACTCCACAACCGGCTGAGGAACCTGCTCGGGCGGCTCCACTTCCGTACCAGCTATAGTCAGAACGTGCTCCGCCATTGCGTCGAGGTGGCCTTCATTGCCGGCATGCTGGCCGAGGAAATGGACCTGGACGGCGCCCTGGCCCGCCGTTGCGGGCTGCTGCACGACATCGGCAAGGCGGCCGACCACGAGACCGAGGGGGGGCATCCGAAGATCGGCGGCGATCTGCTGAAGCGGTACGGCGAACGGCCGGAAGTGATTCACGCGGCCGTGGCCCACCACGACGACCACCGCGTGCAGAACCCCTATACCGTGCTGGTGGCGGCAGCCGATGCGTGCAGTGCCTCCCGCCCCGGCGCGCGCCGCGAAACCCTCGAGCGGTACGTGAAACGGATGGAGGAACTCGAGTCGATCGCCGGTTCGTTTCCCGGCGTAGAACAGGCCTTCGCCATCCAAGCAGGCCGCGAGATGCGCGTCATCGTCAGCGCGAAGGACACCACCGACGAAATCGCCGCCAAAGTGTGCCACGACATCGTCCGCGCCTTCGAGCAGCGGCTCACCTATCCCGGCGAAATCAAGGTGACCGTCCTTCGCGAAACCCGGTACGTCGAGATGGCCACGTAGGTGCCTCGTGAGAATTCTGCTCGTTGGCGATATTGTGGGCAAACCGGGTCGGCAGGTCATCAGCCGGGCCATGCGGGGCCTCCGCGCACGCGAGCAGCTCGATTTCGTGGCGGCCAACGCCGAGAACGCGGCCGGGGGCTCCGGAATCACACCGGCGATCTACCACGAACTGGTACAGGCGGGCGTCCACGCCGTGACCCTGGGCGACCACTGCTTCCGCCGCCGCGAAATCTTCCCCCTCATGCAGTCCGATCGGCGGCTCGTGCGGCCGGCCAACTACCCCTCCAACGCACCCGGCCGCGACTTCACGGTGCTCCACACCCGCAACCAAACCCCGGTGGCCGTGTTCATCCTCCAGGGGCGGGTGTTCATGCCGCCGGTCGACTGCCCGTTCGCGGCCGCCGACCGCGTGCTTGCCCAGCTCCCCCGCGAGGTTCGCGTGATCCTGGTCGACTTCCACGCCGAGGCGACCAGCGACATGCAGTTGATGGGCCGGCACCTCGACGGTCGGGTTTCGGCCGTGCTGGGAACCCACACCCACGTGCCCACCGCCGACGAGTGCATCCTGCCCGGCGGCACCGCGTTTCAGTGCGACGTGGGCATGACCGGCCCCCACGAAAGCATCCTGGGCCGGCGCATTGACCGTGTGCTGCAAGTTGCCCGCACCTTCCGGCCCGCCCAGTATGAAGTGGCCTCCGGCGACGTGCGCCTCCACGGGACCATCGTCGACGTCGATCCGTCGACCGGCCGCGCAACGGCCGTCCGCCGGCTCTGCGTCGACCAGGCCGCCGCCGACCGGCTGGCCGGGCCTCCGGGGGCCACGGATTCCGGGGGCACGAACCGATTTTGACACACCAGGAACGACCATCATCGGGTCGTCCCCGGGAAAGTCCCCGGGTGTACCCCCGTGTCACACCCGTGCCCCAGAGACCAAGCTTCTGCATGGCTTCTGTGGATGCACAATATTCATTTAGTGAACGGGATTCCCAGGTCCTTGCATATCTTGCGAGCGAGCCGATCGTCGATCTCCGAGTGTCGAGGAATTGAAGAACGACTGTTCAGACTCGGGTTGGCCCACCACGAGTGGTTCGCCCCTTCGCGGACGAACACGCAGTCATGCTTCCGCAGGTGCTTCAGAAGGGCGACTCGCTTCATACCACCAGTTCGACTTCCGTGAAACCTGGCGCAGCCGCCTTGATGGCCTCCTCCCGGTTGAATTCGAGGGCCTCTCGAAGCGTAATCCGCAGGCTGTTCAGAAGTTCTGCCTCGGTACGCTCCTGGCAGTTGACACCAGGCACTTCTTCAACCCATCCGATCCACCAGTCTCCTTGTTTCTTCGTAATCGCCGTGTATCGGTTCGCCATTTTCTTGCC